>NZ_JBMLSD010000356.1:0-12547 GCF_049240685.1 Flectobacillus sp. | reverse complement strand
TTTTATATCAAAAATTGATTTTACCTGCATTCATAGGCTTTATGTTTTTAGCTTAGAGCCGATAGCTTTAGCTATTTTTACTTTCATCAATGACCATCAAAATCATCAAAAGTTTAATTTCTACAACTAGATTAAAACATAAGCTATTTAGATTTATTATAAATAATCGCAAATTTAACGAATTGATTTTAAGAATCTATTAATTAGATATGATGCTTATCTAAAAAATGTACTAAAAAAAATATTACTAAAATTTTGCTATTCAAAGACAAGAAAAATGGTCTTTAAAGCGAAATAGCATGATTTTGAAGATAATATGACAAGTTAAAATGAAGACGTACTATGAATTTTACAAAAAAATAATAATCATTTTTTGATTTTTCTTTTAAAAGTACAAAACTCGTCGTAAATTTGTCTGGCAAATAACAAATCAAAGCTATTTGCCATGTTAGACACATCCAAGTTCTTATACGAAGCATTAACATACGACGACGTATTGCTTCTTCCTGCTTACTCAGAAATTCTTCCGAGAGAAACTAGCACTCAGACCAAACTTACTCGCAACATCACGCTTAATACTCCAATGATTTCGGCTGCTATGGATACAGTGACCGAAGCTGATTTGGCTATTGCGATGGCTCAAGAAGGAGGTATTGGTATTATCCACAAAAATATGACCATTGCACAGCAAGCTGCGCAAGTAAGAAAAGTAAAGCGTTCGGAATCAGGTATGATTATCGATCCTGTAACACTTACTGACGGTCAAACACTTGGAGATGCTCACCGTATCATGCGTGAATTCAAAATCGGTGGTATTCCAGTTATCGATTCAGAAGGTAAACTTATCGGTATTTTAACAAACCGTGATTTACGTTTCCAAAAAGATTTGACTAAAACTGTCAATGAAATCATGACGAAAGATGGTTTGATTACAGCTCAAAAAGGAATCTCTTTGGACGAGGCAGAAAGCATCTTGCAAGAATTTAAAATTGAAAAATTACCAATCGTTGACGAAAACAACAAGTTGATTGGTTTGGTAACTTATAAAGATATTATCAAGCGCAAAAACAATCCGTACGCATCAAAAGACACATTGGGTCGTTTGCGCGTAGGTGCTGCAGTTGGTGTTACACCAGATTTGTTGGAGCGTGTTCAAGCTTTAGTAACCGTTGGTGTTGACGTAATTAGTATCGATACAGCTCACGGGCACTCTAAAGGTGTAATTGAAGCGTTGAAACGTGTTAAAGCTCAATTCCCAGACCTAGATGTAATTGTGGGTAACGTTGCTACTGGCGAAGGCGCAAGAGCCCTAGCTGAAGCAGGTGCAGACGCTGTTAAAGTAGGTGTTGGACCTGGTAGTATCTGTACAACTCGTATTATTGCTGGTGTGGGTATGCCACAGCTTACGGCAGTATACGAAGCAGCCAAAGCTGTTGCTGATTTAGGCGTTCCAATTATTGCTGATGGTGGTATCCGTTTCTCTGGTGATATTGCAAAAGCAATCGCTGGTGGTGCTAGTACAGTAATGATTGGCTCAATGTTGGCTGGTACTGACGAGGCGCCAGGAGAAGTGATTATCTTCGAAGGACGTAAGTTCAAAACATACCGTGGTATGGGCTCTCTTGAAGCTATGGAAGATGGTTCGAAAGACCGTTATTTCCAAGATGCAGAAGACGACATTAAGAAATTAGTTCCAGAAGGTATCGTAGGTCGTGTGCCATTCAAAGGTTCTGTATCTGAAATCATTTACCAAATGGTAGGTGGTTTGAAAGCAGGTATGGGATATTGTGGTGCTAAAAATATCACTGAGATGCAAAAAGCTCGCTTCGTAAAAATTACGGCAGCAGGTGTAAAAGAAAGTCATCCACACGATATTACTATCTCGAAGGAAGCTCCAAACTATAGCGCGAAGTAAGCAACATCCGCAGTTTATAATCATATAATTATAGCTTTGTAGAAATTCAAAAGGCTCAGTACGATTTGTACTGAGCCTTTTTGATAAGGTCAAAGAATCGCGGACTAGGAATTTCTGATTGCGGAAGGATAAAAAGATTCCCTAAAAAGTAGGTTATATTTCCGAAATCCAACATTCGAAATCAGAAATTTTCCTTAAGCTTGATATTCCTTTACGGTATCGATAAAGCATTTTACTTTATCTGGATTAGTATCTGGATATACGCCATGCCCTAAGTTTGCAATGTATTTCTGTGTTCCAAACTGCTGAATCATCGAACGAGTATGTTTTTTGATTTCGTCGAATGAACCATACAATACACATGGATCAAGATTTCCTTGCAATGTTTTTGAATCGCCAACCAATTTTCTTGATTCAGCAATATCCATATTCCAGTCAAGACCTACTACCTCACAATTCAACTTACCCATATCTTCACGAGCAAAGAATGCACCTTTAGCAAATACTGTCACAGGTACTTCGGTAATGGCATCACAAATTTGAGCAATATATGGCAACGAATAAGTACGGTATTGTTCAGGAGAAAGAATACCAGCCCAAGAGTCAAAAATTTGAACCAAATTAGCTCCTGCTGCCACCTGTGCTTTCAGATAGGCAATGGTAGTATCAGTAATTTTCTGTAAAAGAGCATGAGACAATTCAGGCTCAGAGTAGAGGGCTTTCTTCGCTTTAGAGAAGGTTTTAGAACCTCTTCCTTCAATCATATAGCAAAGTAACGTAAACGGTGCACCAGCAAAGCCAATTAAAGGCACACGACCATTTAATTCTGACTTTACGATTTTGATGGCATCCAATACGTATTTAAGCTCCTCTTCTGGATTGGCAACATGTAGTTTTTCGACATCTGCCATTGAGTGAATAGTAGTTGGAAAAATAGGACCTACTTTTTCTTCCATCACATAAGGTAAGCCCATAGCTTCGGGAACTACCAAAATATCAGAAAAAATAATGGCGGCATCTACACCCAAAATATCTACTGGTTGGATAGTCACTTCGGCAGCTAATTCTGGCGTAGTTGCTAGTTGTATAAAGCTTCCTGCTTTTTCGCGAACGGCACGGTATTCAGCTAAAATTCTACCCGCCTGACGCATCATCCAAACAGGCACACGCTCTACTTGCTGCCCACGTGCAGCTCTCAATATTAAATCGTTCTGTAAGTTTTCCATTGATTCAGCAATTCGAGTGCCTTGATATGTATGTCATAGTAGGCTGGCTCGTATAATATTACCGCAAATATACGGCAATATTTCGGTATGGGATTTTGAAAAAGAAGATAAACCCAAAGAATCCTATTTCGAGGTGGTCTTTTTGTATTTCAACAAGGTTTTTATCAGATATTCAGGAGGGAAAAAACCTTTGAGTCGTTCTAGCTCTTTGCCTCTTTCATCCAAAATAATAGTAATAGGATATTCTGAAACTTTATAGATATCAGCCACATCCATACCCACAAATTGTTCTACATCTACTATTTTGGCAATATATCTTAAGCTCAACAAAGAGGCGACCTCTGGCTCTGAGAAACTTTCTGCTTCAAGCTTTTGACAAGGTTGGCACCAACTTGCCGAAAAAGTAAGAAAGATAGGCTTGTGTAACCTTTTTGCCTCAAGTAATACATCTTGGTAAGTTCCTTGAAAAAACGTTGCCTCTAAGATATTATCAATAGGCGTTACCTTATCCTGAGCTTTTATCGAATAGTTCAGAAACAACAATAAGTTTGATATCAAAGAAAACAATTTCATAAAAGGGAATGTCAAAAGAAAAGAATATTGTTCATCAAGTTACAAATTTTATGAAACCTTTGTACGCAGAGTCTTGCCTTTTATAACGCAAATAGCTCCGTAGTGTTGCTACGGAGCTATGTTATTAAAATCCTTATCCAATCCTGTTAGTTTTCGTTCAAGCCTAAAGCTTTCAATGTTTCGATATTGATATTACCCATTGGAAGGTTATTATCTTTCTGGAATTGAGTCAAGGCCGCACGAGTTCTTGGTCCAATTACATCATCGATAGGGCCTGGGTCATAGCCTTTAGCTTTTAGGGCACGTTGAATTTGGATGATTTTTTCTACAGTCAATTTATTACCACAGATAACCTCTACCCAATCAGCGTACATATTATCTGCCACTTTTGTAGTTGTCACAAATGAGCCATACTCAGCAGGAATTGTTTTCTCTGTGGTTTTTGCAGCAGACTTCACAACAGTACGAATATAAGTTTTTGATTCAGCTGGGATTTCGGTTTCCTTCGTAGTAGCTTGAGCTGCTAGCAACTGGCGAACGCGAGTCTCGTATTGAGCTGGAGTTTCAACAACTTTTGTTGTAGCAGGAGACACCAATACTTGTTTTTGGCGAGTAGCATATACCGCTGGAATTACCACTTCACGAGTAGAAGCAGGAGCTGCAACAATTTGCTTTGTCAATACTTGGTAACAGCTTTGTCCGTTTGGAAGTTTGATGCTTGCCACTGCAGCATTTGGAGTAGTACCAGGCGCTACACAAGGCGTAGGAACATCTATTTCAACAGACTTTGCTGGTGTTGCAACTACTTGTTTTGAACGAGTAGCATACACTGCAGGAATCACTTGCTCTTTAACCTCAGCATCTTTAACCAATACTTGTTTAGTTACCGAAGCATACTCCGCAGGAATAGCCGTTTCACGAGTTGAAGCCGACTTTGCAATTACAGTTTTGCTGATAGTTTTGTATTCAGCAGGAATTTCTTTTTCAACAACTCTAGCAGGCTGGTCTACAACCTCTTTTGTATAAGTTTCGTATTCAGCAACTACATCTTTAGAAGAAGCTAAGTCAGCAGGAGCCACTAACACTTGCTTAGAGAATGTTTTGTACTCAGCAGGAATAACTGTTTCTTTTACAGTGGCAGGCGAGGCCAAAATCTGACGAGTGATAGTTGTGTACTGCGCTGGAGTTACTACTTCTTTAGTACCCGCTGGAGTTTTCAATACTTGCTTAGTAATTGTTTTGTATTCAGCAGGAACTGTTACAAGACACAAGATACGACAATCGTCAGGGTTAGCAGACAAACATGATGGGTCAGCTTTACCTTTTTCGTATTTTGTATATTCGTCACGAATTTTTACTTTTTCAGTAACTGTTTCGTACACAGGAGGGGTTGTTACCAAAGCAGTAGTAGCTTCTTTTACTAATACTTGCTCAGTTACAGTTTTATATTGAGCAGGAATAACTTCCAATTTTTTAGAAGCTTCTTTTACCAATACTTGCTCGGTTACAGTTTTGTACGTAAAGGCATTTGGCGTCAAAGTTTTAGAAGCTTCTTTTGTTAAACGTTTTTCTGTAACTTTTTTGAAAGTAGCAGGAATTACCGTCAATACCTTAGATGCCTCTTTAACTAAAATCGTTTCTGTAACAGTTTTGAACTCTGCTGGAATTACTTCTAAGCGAGAATACGCAGGTTTTACCACGTATTTTTCTGTTTCAGTTTTGTATACTGCCGGAACCACAGTATAACTCTTTGAAGCAGGTTTTGCCACGTATTGTTCTGTTTCAGTTTTCAATACTGCTGGTACTACTTCTAATTTTTTACATGGAGATCCTGTTAATTCAGAACCATCAGGACGAACAAAAGCTCTGCGTTGGTTGTCCCAAGAACCAGCCATATACGAGCCAGTTGGGCATCCACCAACAAATACTTGTTCAGTTACAGTTTTGTACTGTGCAGGTACAACTTCCAATTTTTTAGAAGCTTCTTTTACCAAGATAGTTTCTGTTTCTGTTTTGTAAACTGCAGGAATTACGGTAACTGTTTTGCCTGCTTCTTTTACGAGTACTTGTTCGGATACGGTTTTGTAAGCAGCCGGAACTACTTCTAAGCGTTTTGCAGCTTCTTTTACGACAATTGATTTAGTCTCAGTACCTAACACAGCAGGAACCACAGACAAGGTTTTGCCTGCTTCTTTAGATACAAATTGTTGAGACTTCGTGGTAAATTGAGCTGGCTTCAAACATTTCGCATAACACTTACCGTTTACAGCGTTAGGCGGTAGGTCGTTTTGAGCTTCAACTGCCGTCGAGACCATACTTAGGGTTGCTATTGTGAGCAATAGCGAATAGTAATTTTTCTTCATGGTTAGAAAAATTTATCAGGTGTTAAGGATTTAATAACAAATTTACGTGTCGTTACAATAAAAAAAAAGTGACATTTATAAACCACGTCACCAATAATTACGTCATATAGACGTAATCAAATCCCATCTGTCACTATATTTTACAATTAACTCTTAATATGTAGAGTAAGAGAGCGGATAACTAAAATTGTGTAAATTTGCGGATGTTTGTTTAAACTAACAAACTATTTGACACAAAGACACCCAGAGAGGGCATTAATTGTGCTAATATATTACTATTTCTTGCAAAATGCTAGACTTAGTAAATTCATAATTTAAAAAAAGAGAAGCAATAGGCTTTTCACAACAAATTTTAGCGCCATGAAGATTAATCAAGCGTCATTTTTAATGAGTAATTCCACTTATCAGCAATGTCCAAAGCCTGATAAGCCTGAATATGCCTTTATCGGAAGATCAAACGTTGGTAAGTCTTCTCTTATCAATAGTATTGTTCAAAGAAAAAATCTTGCGAAGACCTCACAGACTCCAGGGAAAACACAACTTATCAACCACTTTTTCATCAATGCCAATTGGTACCTCGTCGATTTGCCTGGGTATGGTTATGCCAAGGTTAGTAAAGTGGAGCGAGAGAAGTTTGAAAAGATGATTAACGAGTATTTAACTTTGAGAACGAACCTTGTTTGTACATTTGTACTGATTGACGTTCGGCACGAACCTCAAAAGGTGGATGTTGAGTTTATGCAAAAATTGGGAGAAAACGGAATTCCATTCTGTATCGTATTTACGAAAGCAGACAAGCTTTCGAATACTGCCGTTAATAAAAACATCGCTACCTATGAGCAAATCATGCTGGAAACTTGGGAAGAAATGCCGCAATATTTTGTTACATCTTCCGTTAATGGAACTGGTCGTGAAGAGATTTTAGCTTATATAGATGAGTTAAATGAAGGGTTTAAACCGTAGTTGATAACAATTTTGTGTCATTTTGACGAAATACTCTTGGCAAGAATACTTGCCAAAGCCTTAAATAACTAATTTTGTAAAAACAAATTATTAAGATATCATATGGAATTACTAAAAGAAGTAGCTAATATTTCAGGTAAAAGCGGATTATACAGAATTTTAAAACCTACTCGTACTGGTGTTATTGTCGAAAGTCTTGATGGAAAAAAAGAACGTTCTGTGGTAGGTGCTAATGCGCGTGTATCGGTGTTGAAAGATATTTCAGTGTATATGACTGAGCATCAGGATAGCTCTATCCCTTTAGCCGATATTTTCTTAGCTTTGAAAGAAAAATATAACGAAGGTATTGAATTGAATACCAAAACAGCCTCTGATGAAGAGCTTTATGCTATTCTTAACGAGGTAGCTCCAGACTTCGACCGTGAGCGTGTTTATCCTTCGGATGTAAAGAAAATCATTAACTGGTTTAATACACTTTTGAAAAACTTACCAGAAGCTTTTGAAGTAAAAACTGAAGCTGCTGCTGAGTAACACTTAATCTGAAAATGTAAACATGAGTCATCCCCAATCTTAAGATTGGGATTTTCTCTAAGTTTCATCAAAAAAAGCGGTCGGAAAATGATTTTCCGACCGCTTTTTTTGATGCATAGATTTTATCCGATTCAAGACACAAAGATTGCGTCTTTAATGCAATCATAAAACTTTGATATAATCACTCATTTGTTCAATCGCTAAAACCCTAAATTAGGAAGGTCTCATGTCTGAGGGTTTATTAATTCATAACTAATTTGGGAAAGCGATAGAGCTGAGAGTCATATATAACGAGCTGCTCTACTTCTAAGGTCCATTTATGGTATATTGGTGATTTTTCTAATGTTTGGAATACTTCCTGTTTACTATTGGCATTCATAATAATCCACCCCTGGGTAGATTCGGCCGAAACCGCATAAGAATCTATGATTCCCTTTTGTATTAGTTCACCTATGTAGTTGCGATGCTGAGGTACTTTTGAAAGTAACTCTTCATCGAGTTCAAATTGAAATATTACTTGATACTTGCGCATAGCCATCGTGATTAGATACAACCCCATATTTTTGTAGGTCATAAGTCGATTTGGTAATATAACACAAAAAAGACGCCATTAGTTGTACCACTCTGTATTTTTACGCTTTTGGTATTCAGCTATAGGCATTCAGCAAAAAATATCCCTGACATTGTAATACTATTGGCCTAGTCTCTGCTACCAATTGCACAAGTGACAACTTACCTTAATTTTTCTGACCAACCTATCGAAAAGGAAGAAAAACAAAAAAGCCTTAGCAATATAGCAATTACCAAGGCTTTTTCAGAATAGTATAGTTCTTATTTCTTCTTTCTCAAAGAATTGATCCAATTAGCAATTTTGAGAGCATCGTCTTTTGGAACGTTTTTCATAGCTGCCATTGGAGGATAACCTGGCCAGTTAGATGGCTTTGGGTTAGCAATCAATTCAACGATTTTCTCGTTAGTATATTTTTTCTTAGCAACTTCAGTGTAAGCCGGACCCACCAAACGAGTATCTACTTTGTGACAAGCAGTACAAGTATATTTAGTCATCAAAGGTTTGATGTCTTCTGGGAAATCTTCTGCTTTTGCATTAATAGCAAATGCAGTAAATAATAGAGAGCTCAAAACAACTTTTTTCATTTGTAATTCAAAGGGTTTCTTAAGGAATTGATTAATACAGTAAAATAAAATTCAAGATAGTAAGCTTATTACCAAATAATATTTTACCAATCTTCTCGAAACACAAATTAAAAACAAAAAGATGATTTATTTATCATTACTTATGTGTTTCTTGATTTTTCGGTAAAAATTTAATTTTTAAAGCTATGGAAAATTAGTTTTTAGCCTATACAAATTGGAGCAATTCATTAAAATCATACTTATTGGGCACCCAAAAACTATCAGTTAAGAATCGTACCTCTTCCATATTGTGTATAGTATTTCAACGACAATTTTAGCATAAAAGTACAAAACCTGATGTTAATGGTTTGTTAACGTAATGAAGAGCGATAGGCATCAACGGCCTTGCGTACACTTCCGTGTTCTTGCAACAAGCTTTCGGCTAAAGTTTTATCTATTCCTAGTTCTCGCATCACCATATTTTCGGCTCTTGCTACAAGCTTATGATTACTCAACTGCATATCCACCATTTTGTTTCCACGCACGCGTCCCAACTGAATCATCACCGACGTTGAAATCATATTCAGAATCAGTTTTTGTGCCGTACCAGATTTCATACGCGTACTACCAGTAACAAACTCCGGGCCTACTACTACTTCGATTGGGTACTCTGCTTCTTTAGAAATTTCGCTTCCTACATTACAAGAAATCGAGCCTGTCAAAACACCATTATTGCGTGCAGTTCTTAATCCTCCGATTACATAAGGCGTACGCCCCGAAGCAGCAATACCCACCACCGTATCAAGCTCGTTGATATCGTATTGTTCAAGGTCTTTCCAAGCCTGTGATTCATCATCCTCTGCATACTCTACGGCTTTACGAATGGCAGTATCACCGCCTGCAATTAAGCCAATAACTAAGTCGAATGGCACACCAAAAGTAGGTGGACATTCGGAGGCATCTACAATACCCAATCTACCGCTAGTACCAGCCCCAATATAAAAAAGGCGACCACCTTGCTTCATTCTTGGCACAATCTGATTTACTAATGCTTCGATTTGTGGAATAGCTTTTTCAACAGCATGGGGAACTGTCTTATCCTCGTTATTAATACCTTCCAAAATAGTCGTGATAGACATTTTATCGAGGTTATTATATTTTGAGCTTGCCTCGGTTGTGAGTGTTTCTAAGTTGATTTCTTGTGACATAGTTTTACAAAATATTGGGCCTATATGTTCTAAAAGGGTTTGAAATAGATTCCTATTCCAAGCCAGCTAATAGAGGCTTGTTCTAAGGGACTGTAAGGTAATTTTCCTGTGTATCCTTCAATCAATAAACTAAGTGATTGAGAAGATTCGCCCCATTCAAATCCCCATGCGGCTTTAAGATTGGGAATAAATTGGGTTTGTTGCCAAAGTTTCATATCCACTCCAGCTATCATTTTTCGGAAATACCCCTCGCCTCGATAAAAAATCCCCCCTTGCAGCATTAGTGGTTTACGTTCTGTAAAAGGACGTAAGCTCAGCCCCAAACCACCATAGTATCGAATTGAACGATATTGTACCGAATGAGTAACATCTATTTGTTCATAATTGACTTTATTTTCAAAAAAACTCGTGATACCTCTGCTAATTACATAATCATCGCCTAAATGCGATGATAAATGATAAAGCCTTACTCTAGTAGAGGAAGTCTCATTTCGGAATTGATAATGTAAACCTATACGGTAATCTACGTTCATCATCCGACGCTTTGTATCATTTGCATCCTCATAAAGTTCGAATTGAGTAAGGGCAACTACATCAAGGCCAAATTCTGACTCTCCTTTTCCCAAGGGTGTATTGCTCCATCGCACCAATTCTTTTTTTCCACCAATCGAAAACGGTGCATAAAGCCCATGATGATTGAGCTCTCCGTTTGAATTCTTTACCAAACTACCTCCTATCTGCGCCTCGAGTGGGTCTAACAAAATAGTTTCAAACAAATGACCTTGAGGTAGCCAAGTTGCCTTATTCTGAGCTTGACCAATACGGGGCAAGCTCAAAATAAAACCTATCAAAAGCCAACTATTGAGCCATTTGTGCATAATATTTAAAAAACAATGGAATTGTTTCTATGCCTTTATAAAAATTAAACAATCCGTAGTGCTCGTTTGGTGAATGAATAGCATCCGAGTCAAGTCCAAAACCCATCAAAACCGTTTTTACTTGTAATTCCTTTTCGAATAATGCCACAATCGGGATACTTCCTCCGCCGCGTGTCGGAACTGGCTTCTTACCAAAAGCCTCCTCCATAGCCTTTTCTGCGGCTAAGTATTCTACCGAGTTGGTTGGTGTAACATAAGGTTCGCCACCATGATGTGGGCGTACTTTTACCTTTACTCCTGCCGGAGCGATTGATTCAAAATGTTTTGTAAATAAAGCAGTAATTTTATCTGACTGCTGATTAGGAACCAAACGCATCGAAATCTTTGCAAATGCCTTCGATGGCAACACGGTCTTAGCTCCTTCGCCAATATAACCTCCCCAAATACCGTTAACATCAAGTGTAGGACGAATTGAGGCACGTTCGATAGTCGAATATCCTTTTTCACCATATACCTGATCGATAGCTAGGTCTTCTTGGTAAGCCGACAGGTTGAATGGTGTCTGAGCCATGGCCTCACGCTCCTCAGTTGTTAGCTCAACTACGTCATCATAAAATGTTGGAATAGTAATATGATTATTTTCATCATGCAACGAAGCAATCATTTTACTCAACACATTGATGGGGTTTGCTACAGCACCACCATAAACACCTGAGTGCAAATCGCGGTTAGGTCCTGTAACTTCCACTTCTAAATAACTCAATCCTCTTAAACCAACATCGATTGATGGCGTATCGTTTGCAATAATAGCAGTATCCGAAATCAAGATTACATCGGCTTTCAATCTGTCCTTATTGGCAGCTACAAAGATACCAAGGTTATCCGAACCGATTTCTTCTTCGCCTTCAATCATAAACTTCACATTGCATGGCAATTCATTAGTTGCCATCATGGCTTCGAATGCTTTGATATGCATATAAAATTGCCCCTTATCGTCACAAGCACCACGAGCATAGATTTTACCATCTTTGACGACTGGCTCAAATGGCGGAGAGTCCCATAATTCATAAGGATCGGCAGGCTGAACATCATAATGACCATATACCAATACGGTAGGAAGTGTTTCATCAATAATTTTTTGACCAAATACAATAGGATGACCCGCTGTTTCACAAATCTCTACGATATCAGCACCGGCAGCCTCAATTTTTTCGGCAACAAATTCAGCTGCTTTGCGTACATCACCTTGAAATTTTGAATCGGCACTCACCGATGGAATTCTCAATAAATCAAGAAGTTCATCTAAAAACCTCTCCTTATTTTGCTCAATATAGCCTTGCATAGACGTTGATGATTGATTTCAAAAAAATACCTCCAACTACTATGTAATTGGAGGTACAAATATAATAAGTTATTATGGAGTTATCATTACGAGCATGGTATCTAGCGATGTCATTATCGCAACGAAGTATCTATATCAGAATTATATTACTTGTTCTTTAATTAAGTGGATAAGCAAAATAAAATTTAAGTACTGAGATTTGGGCTGTAAGCTGTAGGCTGTAGGCTGTAGGCCTTTATCTTAAAACAATTTAACACTCTTTGCCTAATGCCTAATGCCTAATGCCTATTGCCTATTGCCTATTGCCTATTGCCTATTGCCTAATGCCTAATGCCTAATGCCTATTGCCTAATGCCTAATGCCTAATGCCTAATGCCTAATGCCTATTGCCTATTGCCTATTGCCTATTGCCTA
>NZ_JBMLSD010000355.1:0-9647 GCF_049240685.1 Flectobacillus sp. | reverse complement strand
CAGGACGATATATCTTCAAAAGTGTGATAATTTTGAATCCAAAAAATAAACAAACTCAATCAACCAAGCCAAGTGAATACGATGAAGTCCCTAATTGCTTTTTTGTGTAGTGTATTATTGGTCATCAATACGAGCCAAGCTCAATGGTGGAAAGATACCGAAAAAGCCGAACAAGAGCGTTCGAAAGGAATGCTTTTGCTGACTACAGAGGTGCAGATTGAGGCTACCACGGCCATCAATCACATGTATAATTTTAAATTTTACGAAGCAGAAAGAGAATTTAATTATTTGAAAATCAAACACCCTAATCATCCCCTCCCCGATTTTTTGTTGGGCTTGATGGAATGGTGGAAAATTGTGCCTAACACCGACAACGTACTTTACGACGAAAAGTGTTTGGAATATATGGACGAAAGTATCAGAAAAGCAGAGGTGATTTGGGATGATACCGAAAACCCCGAAGCAGCCTTTTTTATGGCAGCAGCCTACGCTTTTAAAGGACGCTTGCATTCAGAGCGTAAACATTGGACAAAGGCAACTTTGGCGGCCAAAAATGCCTTAAAATATCTAGATAAATCAAGAAGTTTCTCTGACTTTAGTCCAGAATTGATGTTTGGCGATGGATTGTATAATTATTATTTCCACTATGTGAAAGAAAATTATCCTTTGCTACGCCCTGTGCTTTGGCTATTTCCTAAGGGCGATAAGCCAAAAGGTATTGGTCAGCTCGAAAAGGTTAGCTACAATGCCTTTTATACTCGTACCGAAGCGCGTTATTTCTTACTTCAGATTTATGGCATGGAAAATATGAACGAAAAGGCCTACGAGTTATCAAAATACACGCATGAGACCTATCCCGATAATCCATTTTTTCACCGTTTTCATGCTCGTTCGGCATTTGTAGCTGGTCGTGTGGCAGAGGCTGAGAAAGAAGCCAAAGGTATTTTACAAAAAATCGAGGAGCACTACCCTGGCTATGAAGGTGTAAGCGGTCGGTATGCAAGTTATATTTTAGGCTATTATGCCTTCAATTATAACCGTGATTATGCAGAAGCAAAGAAATATTATCAAAAAACCATCGATTTTGCGACCTTGACCAACTCTACAAAATCGGGTTATTATTTATCGTCCAAGTTGTCATTAGGCAAAATTGCCTCAATGGAAAAAGACTATGACAAAGCTATAGAATATTTCAAAGAGGTACTCGATGATTCTGAACGTAAGTCAAGTCAACATGATGAGGCAAAAAAGCTATTGTCTGAAACAAAAAAGTTACGTCGTAAAAGTAGATAGATTGCGTATAATTGAAAAAGGTCATTGTCAAAACCCTGTGAAAGATTTTCTTTTACAGGGTTTTGATTTTTAGGAGCTACCTTCATAACTGTAGAAATACTTTTTCCATAAACTCAAAATCGTATTTATAATACATACTATTTAATTGATTTTATTTATATTTACTATTCAGACAAATTTGCATTTTAGCTAATTTGAGTTGATAATACAACTTTTGAAAGCTTTCAAAATTGCAAAAAAGATTACTCTGCCGTCAAGAATTGCTTGGCAGCACCAATAAACCTGTAATAGCCAAGCGTTTCGTCAACTGCCCTGATTGTAAAGATTGATTGTAGTCATTCGCCTCCGAATCTACTAAACAAGCATCATGAATCCTGAATTCCTTACAGAGGATACATGAGCTGCAAAGTTTTAACAACATTAACAGATGTCTTTGAAAGTCCTCAAAGGCTTAAACAACTTGTAAATCGTATGAAAGTTTCTACAACACAGCCTTTCCAAATTATCTATACGATACTAAGCCATGAGTATCTTGGATATCTGTTTGAGGCTTTTGTAGTACAATTGGACGCCAAAGGCGAACTTACTTTATTGAACCAAAATATCTCTACTAAGAATATCCGTGAATTTTGCGAAGGTCTTACCGAATATCAGCCCGATGAGAATGACTTTAAGTTGGTCAAACTTATCGATTCGATTCAGCAGGATGCTATTTTCAAAAAATTTGGAGGTACTAAAAAACGGACTATTGTAGATTTTTTCTTAAAAACCTACGATTCTCAAAAAGGAGATAAATCACTTCAAGAATTAATTACTAATTACATAGAGCGAGTAAAAGCCGAAATTATGCCTTTGCTGCTCAACAAGCAGCTTTTCATTATGGGAAGTGACGGTAATCCTGTGTGGCAAAAAGTGGATGTCCTGTCTGAAAAAGCAACAGTTCTTTTTCATTTTATGCGTAATGCTGATAACACACACTACTTCCCTACCATCAAATACAATGGATTGAAAGTTGACTTTCAGTACAAAAATGCCTTTATTGTTTGTGAAGAGCCCGCTTGGATGATTTTGGAGAATAAGTTGTACCATTTTGAAAAAGATGTTGATGGTAAAAAACTACGTCCTTTTCTCAATAAAAAATTCATTGTCATTCCGAAGAGCATCGAGGAAGATTATTATCGCAAATTTGTGACGTCCATCATTACGATGTTTGATGTGTATCCTAAAGGCTTTGATATCATATCAGAAAACTATCGCTGCGTACCAGTATTGAGTATTTCGGAGCAAAAGCAAAAAAATCAATTAGTACTTATTGAGGTCGATTCGTCCACAACGGAGGAAGATACCCTTGATACTCAAGTTGTTTTGAGTTTGTCGTTTCAGTACGGTAAATACACCTTTCGATTCGATAGCTTTTCGGCGGCGTCGAATGTAAGTATGGAAAAAAAGGGCGATGATTATATTTTCCATAAAGTAAAAAGAGATTTGCCACTCGAAAAAAATAAGCTTAAAGTACTGCAAGACTTAGGTATGAGTCTTAAAAATGGTAAAATTATTTTACCCAAAACTGAAGCTTTTTCATGGCTACAAGCCAGTTATCCACAGCTTATCGAAGCAGGATTTGAAATTTCTCAACAAGTGGAGTCAGATGGGAAGAAGTACTTTTTAGGATATTCGAAAATAGAAGTTACCATTACAGAAGGCAATGACTGGTTTGATATTCATACTCTGGTAAAGTTTGGAGATTTCGAAATACCTTTCTTAAAACTTCGAAATTTGATATTGCAGAAAAAGAAAGAGTTTACATTACCTAACGGCGAAATTGCGGTAATCCCTGAGGTTTGGTTTACACAATACTCAGAGCTATTTGCATTTGTAGAGCATCATCACAATGATGGTTTTATTCTAAAAAAACATCATTTGTCTTTGGTGCAAGATATGGAACGTGATTCGTTAGCAACAACAATCATGAGCCGTAAACTTCAAAAGCTTCGTGATTTTGAAGAAATTCAAGAGTATTCCATTCCAAAGGGCTTTGCAGGAAACCTTCGCCCTTACCAAAAGGCAGGTTATGATTGGATGCGCTTTTTGAATGATTATAACTTTGGGGGCTGCTTGGCGGATGATATGGGCTTAGGGAAAACAGTTCAGACTTTGGCACTTTTACAATCCCAAAAAGAAAGTGGTGTTGCTAGCCCTTCTTTGTTAGTAATGCCTACTTCTCTGATTTATAACTGGGAGGCCGAAGCACGCAAATTTGCCCCAGAACTAAAGGTTTTGACCTACACTGGTACATATCGCGATAAAAACATTGAACAATTTGACAATTATGATGTAATTCTGACCTCGTACGGTATCGTTCGTATCGATATAGATATTCTCAAAAACTATCGTTTTCATTATGCTATTCTGGATGAATCTCAAGCCATAAAAAATCCATCATCTTTTATTACAAAAGCGGTAATGCAACTCAATACGCGTTATCGTCTTGTATTGACAGGTACGCCTCTCGAAAACAGTACGATGGATTTGTGGTCGCAAATGACCTTTGTCAATCCGGGTTTGTTGGGTACGCAACATTTTTTCAAAAACGAATTTCAAATTCCGATTGAAAAGAAAAGCGATGAGCTCAAAATCCAGCGTCTTTATTCAATCATCAAACCATTTATGTTGCGAAGGCATAAATCGCAAGTGGCAACAGAATTGCCTCCCAAAATTGAGAGCATTCATTATGCAAAAATGACTGAATTACAGGAAAAAGAATACGAAGAGGCAAAATCCTATTATCGTAATCTCATTCTGGAGCATATCGATACCGAAGGGATGGCAAAATCACAAATGGTAGTTTTGCAAGGATTGACCAAACTGCGTCAAATAGCCAATCACCCACGCCTTACAGATCAGGAGTATGAGGGCGATTCTGGTAAGTTAGATGATGTTTTAGAAAAACTCGAAACAGTCTTGGAAGAAGGTCACAAGGTGCTGATATTTAGCCAATTTGTAAAGCATTTGGATTTATTTAGAGAGCGTCTCGACAAAGAAAAACAACGGTATGCCTACTTGGATGGAAGCACATACGACCGTCAGGCACAAGTAGAGTTGTTTCAGCAAAACGAAGATATCAAGATATTTTTGATTTCACTTAAAGCTGGAGGTTTGGGCCTAAATCTTACAGCGGCTGACTATGTGTTTATTTTGGATCCATGGTGGAATCCTGCGATTGAAGCACAAGCGGTAGATAGAGCACACCGAATTGGACAAGTAAAAACAGTTTTTACCTATAAGTTTATTACTAAAAATTCTGTCGAGGAAAAGATTTTGTCATTACAACAAAACAAGCAAAAACTAGCTTCGGAGCTTATTACGACTGAAGAGCATTTTGTAAAATCGTTGAGCAAAGATGATGTAATAGCATTATTGGAATAAGATTAGTGCTTTAGTCTTCCAGTATATTACCCATAAAAGTATTTTTGCAGGCAAAAGAAAGCAATAATAGCATAATAGCCCAACGGAGATAATTATGGTAGAAATCACGCAGATTCTTATAACGATTCTGTTTGATTTCTACTTTTTCTAGTCGGTTAATTTCCTTAAAAATATTCTCTAATGAGCGTGCGTCTGTAGCACGGAAAAATTTCCCATTTCCAATTTTTGCAATATTTCTTAGTACACTTTCATCTACTTTTTCGGTATTTGTACTTGTTTTATTGGAGCCTACCGCAATGGTGTAGAGCTTCATGCCAAATGCACGTGCCATTTGTGCCGAAAGCGCAGGGTCGAGATTCCCGGCTGTATTGTCGCCATCAGAAAGTAGAATGATAACTTTGGATTTGGAATGAATTTCGCGCATCCTATTGATGCACATGCCAAGGGCGTTGCCAAGGGCTGTGCCCGAAATATTAATCAGCGAAGGCTGAATTTCATCAATATAATCTTTGAGCATGTCGTAATCGTTGGTCAAAGGACAAAGCGAGAAGGGTTCTCCTGCAAAAATTACCATTCCGATACGGTCTTGAAAGCGCCCTTCGATAAATTTTTTTGCCACTCTTTTGGCAACACCAAGCCTACTAGGTGGAATATCGGTAGCCTCCATCGATGCCGAGATATCTAAGGCCAACATGATGTCTATCCCTTCCGAAACTTCTTCTTGCGTCGAAATAGCACGTTGTGGGCGTGCTAAAGCCACCAAAATGAGCATAATACTCAAAACAAGTAAAGTGCCTGGAACAAAACGTAAGGCGCTTATCCAACTCGAATAAAACTGCTGAGCAGGGAAGGCTACATTTAATTTTTGTACATTACTTCCCACAATCCAATTTCGAATAATAAACAAAAATGGTACAGCAGGAATACAATACAGATAAAACGGTTGTGCCCATTCAAAGGATGAAAGGGTTTGAATACTAAACCAATATTTTGAATACCAAGCCTCCATTAATGTATGTTGTCTAACTATTTTATCAAACAGGACTGTCTACCAAATCTTGACGATGTTCTCGATAAAGACCTTCAGCAAGCTCTTGTAAGATAGCCAAAGATGAAACCGTTTTGATAGAGAAGTTACCTCCATAAATGGTAGCATCAATTTCTCTGAGCGCTTCGGGCAAACGAGCATCTTTGATATTGTCCAGGATTTCTTTGGTTGTAAAAGTGGTAAAAGGCTTTTCTTCCAGTCGTTCTATATATTTTTTCCAAAGTACAAGAGCTTTTTCGACATTTTCTAGCCTTCTGTTGGTTTCGTTGGTGTCTTTGCTTAGTCGTTGAAAAACACGCTGAAATTCGTCAAATCTACGTCGAAATTGAAAAAGCTTAATTTGGCGCTTGATGGGTTTTCCAAATAGCCAAAAAATAAGCATACTAAATGCTCCAACACCCAAAAACACAAGCAGCACCAAGGGAAAATTAGCTTGTTGAGAAAGATGTATAGGAAGCGTATCTGTTTTGAGTTGTAAGGTGTCTAAGGAGGCATTCGACGGAATCATCGAATGGAAGTTAATCGAATCTTCATAAGGCATTACCTTCGTACAGTCTTGTTCTGAGCGAATATAAACAGGTAATTGAAGCTTTTGAATTGGATTTACCTCAAAAGAAATGAGCGTATAAATAACGCTATCTGAGCTAATGCCATTTTGGGTTGAGGTGGTGGTATACTCGCGTTTGACCAATTCGAAAGGGGCAAAATTATAGGTAGAGTCTGGAAAAAAAACATCATACTTTTCAGGATGTTTGCAACTCAGTACATATTTTACGGGAATACCAATACCAATACTATCTTCCATAAATCTGCCTTTTACTTGTTGCCCCAAAACAAGAGTTGAAGTCAACAGTACAATCCATACCAGACTTAATCCTCGTTTCCAACAATAGATATTTTGCAATGACAATGGCTTCATGGTTTAATTCCCAACTAATTTTTTCTCACTTTAAACAACTTGATGAGTTTTGTTACGTAGTCTTCGGAGGCATCAATAGACAAATAATTTGCTTTATTTTGCTTACAAAGTTGCTCAAGGGTTTTGGCATTTTCCTCAAATAGATTTCTCATTCTATTTCTAAACCAGCTTGAAGAAGCATTTACCCAAATGGTTTTTTTACTTTCAGTATCAAATACCGGAATTATTCCTAAACGAGGAAGGTTTGTCTCACGCTGATCGTACAAATGAATAACCACCAAATCATGTTTTCGGGCGAGAGCTTTGAGATTTTCTTCATAACCCGTATCTATAAAATCCGAAACTACAAAAATAAGACTTCTCCGTTTAAGGACTTCTAATCCAAACAAAATCATCTTCTTGAGATTGGTTCCTGCCGATTCGGGTTTGAGTTTGAAGAGCTCCAAAATCGTTCTATAACCGTGTTTGAGTGTATTGGCAGGTTTGATATATTTTTCTTTTTGGTCCGAAAAACACAACACCCCAACATGGCTTGCCTCCTTGATAGCAGATAGCGTAAGTACTCCACAAATTTCTTTGGCTGTATCTAATTTAGAACGATCAGAACGACCTACATCTTGAGAGGCACTCACGTCGACCATAAAAAATACGGTTTGTTCTTTTTCTTCTTTAAAGATTTTGACGAATGTACCATGACCTTTGGCGGTGGTATTCCAATCGATAAGACGGACATCATCTCCGTATTGATAAAGGCGTAAGTCGCTGAATTCTAGTCCAGAACCTTTGAATACAGAGTTGAAGTTACCTCGCATTTGGGAAGTAACCGCTTTGCGAATACGAATTTCAAATTTATGTAGTTTCGCTAAAAAAGCCTGTGGATTCATAGCCTTCTGAGTAGATGAAGTTATTTATGTTGAGGTAAAATAACTCGAAATGCTGAAAGAAGCTTACACTGTTATCAAGTGAACCAAGTACTTGTAGATAAAAGTGTTAATAATTCCTAATTATGTAAGAATTGCTTTAAAACTACCTAAAATCCCTGTAATTTTGAAATGTGAGAGCAATAATTCTTCTAATAGCAGGGCTATTGGCGGGGTGTAGTACATCCGACAAACCCGATAATTTGATTCCAGAAGATAAAATGATTAAACTTCTGGAAGATATTCATGTCGCTGAAAACCAAGTAAATAATTTACACATGGGCAGCGCTGATTCTTCATTGATGGTCTATAAAGGACTTGAAAAAGAAATTTT
The DNA here is from genome assembly GCF_049240685.1 of Flectobacillus sp. Lineage (NCBI taxonomy): Bacteria > Pseudomonadati > Bacteroidota > Cytophagia > Cytophagales > Flectobacillaceae > Flectobacillus > Flectobacillus sp. The sequence continues at coordinate 1,707 of NZ_JBMLSD010000355.1, read as the reverse complement.
TAAGAAATACCAAATTGATACAGCAATTTATCGTGCTAGTTTCAAATACTACGTAGCTCGACCTGAACAATTCAAGTCTATGTATGATAGAGTGGTGAAAAATCTGGAGGCTAAAAATGAACTTTATTTAAAAAAACAACGAGCTTCTAAACCAGATACGACCAAAAAACCCATCTAGACCTTGATGTATTGGACAACAGTATTTTAAATGTTGAGACTCAAGCGTAAGTGCCTCATCAATGGCCAAACATGTTTTGTTCCATTTCGACTAAATAGATACTTTTACACTTATTTTTGTTTTTCAGTTATTTTTAGTCGATAAATAATATAATTCCATAAAACTTGCACATTATGCTCATTGGATCAATGTAGGTGAGCTATTAAATAAGGTAATCAATGAACAATCGTATCGTTATAATTCCTACTTACAACGAAATAGAAAATATTGAGGCAATCATTCATAAGGTAATGAGTCTGGAACCTAGTTTTGATTTGCTGATTGTAGATGATGGCTCTCCTGATGGGACAGCATTTAAAGTAAAAGAATTGCAAGTGCAATATGGGGAAAGACTTCATTTGCAAGAACGAAAAGGTAAGTTAGGGCTTGGAACGGCCTATATTCATGGGTTCAAATATGCTTTGGCTCGTGGGTTTGAATATATTTTTGAAATGGATGCCGATTTTTCACATAATCCTGATGATTTAGTACGATTGTATAATGCGTGTGCTACGGGGGGAGCTGATTTGGCTATTGGCTCTCGTTATATCAAGGGGGTTAATGTTGTAAACTGGCCAATGGGACGTGTTTTGATGTCTTATTTTGCGGGATATTATGTGCGTTTTATCACCCAAATGCCCATCATGGATGTTACTGCAGGATTCAAATGTTACCGTGATACAGTTTTAAAAACTATCGACCTCGACAAAATCCGTTTCGTGGGATATGCCTTCCAAGTAGAAATGAAGTTTACGACTTGGAAATATGGCTTCAAAATCGAAGAAGTTCCAATTATCTTTACCGACCGTACTAAAGGAGAATCAAAAATGTCTGCAAATATCTTTAAGGAGGCGATTTTTGGTGTTTTACAGATGAAATGGTTGAGTTTATTCAAATCATACAAACGTTAGTCAGAAATGGATTATAACCATATCAAAGCCATACATATCATTTTTGTGGTGAGCTGGTTTGCGGGATTGTTCTATTTGCCACGCTTATTCGTTTATCATACCGAAGCCAACACTAAGCCTGAACTCGAACGGGATATCATCCAAGAGCAGTTCAAGAAAATGGAAAAGGTTTTATTCAATGCCATCATGGTGCCAGCTATGTGGTTAACCCTTATTTCGGGAGCTACCTTAGTGTATTGGTCTTGGTGGGATAGTTTTGCACAGCATGGTTGGTTACATCTCAAACTAAGTTTTGTGGTAGGCCTTTTAATCTACCATTTTCTTTGCCGAAAAATTATTTTTGAACTTCGAGAAGGTAAATTTCGCTTTACCAGTTTTCAATTAAGACTTTATAATGAAGTAGCGACGATATTCCTTTTTGCCATTGTTTTTCTAGTAATCCTAAAAAATACTATCGACTGGATTTGGGGTGTAGTTGGTTTATTGGTTTTTGCAGTATTGATTATGACAGCCGTAAAAATTGCTAAATCACTCAGAGAGAAGAAGAAATAGCTTAGAGAGTGACAAAGGCACGAAGTG
>NZ_JBMLSD010000354.1:8084-15318 GCF_049240685.1 Flectobacillus sp. | reverse complement strand
TTCTCAAAACAATCTTTCCTACAAAAAGTCCTAATTCCCCAATTTTCTTCTGCAAATAATGCTATGTGCCAATATTTTCTTTTACAGATGTCGATAAAAGCCCGCATTTTGTCGAATAACATATTGGATAGTAGCCTAGATTTTGTATTTTTATTGTTAAGCATCACACAATAATATGGCAACACGACCTATGAGGTCTCCTTTGGGTCAAATTTGAAAATTAATAAATCCACATACCAATAATTATTAAGTAATCATGCAGAATAAGATTTGATTTATGTGTTTAGAAACAAGGCAACAGGCCCAAGGCAAGGAGTGTTAAAATATTTTTTAATAACCACAGCTATGCTTTTTTTCAAAGCCCACCGCCGAAAGCCGATACCTGAAAGCCCAAAGCACTTCTTAAATTTTATTTTGCCCATTAACTTAATACAAATTAATGTTGTCTTGTGTTGGGGCTTAAAAACGTAAAAGCAATTATTCAGCAAGCTATTCAAGCTGATAAATTCTTTTACAGAATCTATCTTATTTCAAAATTTATTTAACTTCAATCAGCAAACCCCAATATGAGAAGAAGGGATTTTATCCAGTTGTCTGGTATGGGCTTAGGTGCGCTTATGGGTGCATCAGCTATACCTGTCTTGGGAAATGTTGTTCCAGCCGAACATTTAATTGGTTCGGGTGTCGACGTAGCAACAAAGAAACGTTTAGCAGACGTCGCACTAAACGCTGCTAAATCCAAAGGCGCCACATACACCGATGTTCGTATCGGACGTTACCTCCAACAGTATTTATTTACCCGTGAAAACAAAGTTCAAAACGTAGTCAATGCCGAATCTTACGGTGTTGGTATTCGTGTAATTGCCAACGGAACTTGGGGTTTTTCTGCTACTAGCGATGTTACGCCTGAAGGTATTGCTAAATGTGCAGAAACAGCTGTTTCCATTGCAAAAGCAAACTCAAAAATCCAAAAAGAACCAGTAGTTCTTGCGCCACAAAAAGGGGTAGGAGAGGTTTCTTGGAAAACACCACTCAAAAAGAACTCTTTCGAAGTTCCTGTTCAAGAAAAAATCGATTTGTTGATGAATGTAAACGGTGAAGCGATGAAAAATGGCGCTGCCTTCGTTACATCCAATTTGTTTTTTATCAACGAACAAAAATATTTTGCCTCAACCGACGGCTCTTATATCGACCAAGATATTCACCGTATTTGGCCAACATTTACTGTAACTGCCGTAGATAAGCAAGCTGGTAAATTCAAAACTCGTGATGCTATTTCTTCGCCAATGGGGATGGGTTATGAGTATTTAGATGGTTTAGCTTCTGAGAAAATCCCGGGACCTAATGGTTTGGTAGGATACCGCAATTCTTACGACATGGTCGAAGATGCGATTTTTGCCGCTAAACAAGCCAAAGAAAAATTGACGGCTAAGTCAGTAATGGCTGGAAAATACGACCTCGTGCTTGACCCAAATCACCTAGGTTTGACAATCCACGAATCAGTAGGTCACCCATTAGAGCTTGACCGTGTGTTAGGATATGAAGCTAACTATGCAGGTACAAGTTTTGCTACTTTGGACAAATGGAAATCTAAATCATTTAACTATGGTAGTAAATTGGTAAATATCGTTGCTGATAAAACTCAACCATATACCTTGGGTACAGTTGGCTACGACGATGAAGGTGTGCCTTGTAAAGAATGGGATTTGATTAAAGATGGCGTTTTGGTAAACTACCAAGCAATTCGTGACCAAGTAAATATCTTGGGAGAGAAAGAATCTCATGGCTGTTGCTATGCCGATAACTGGGATTCTGTACAATTCCAGCGTATGCCAAACGTTTCTTTGCGTCCGGGCAAAGAGAAGTTGAACGTACAAGATATGATTAAAGGTGTCGAAAAAGGTATCTATATCATTGGACGCGGTTCTTATTCGATTGACCAACAGCGTTATAACTTCCAATTTGGTGGACAGTTATTCTACGAAATCAAAAATGGTCAAATTACCGGAATGGTCGATGATGTAGCGTATCAGTCAAATACGCAAGAATTCTGGAACTCATGTGCTCAGATTTGTGATAAAGATGATTATCGTACATTCGGTTCGTTCTTCGATGGAAAAGGTCAGCCTTCACAAGTGAGTGCCGTGTCACATGGTAGTGCCACGACACGTTTCAACGGGGTGAATGTGATTAATACAGGAAGAAAAATCTAAAACTTACCTTAAACAGCATCAACAATGACGATTTTAACGAAAGAAGAAGCTAAAAAAATCATCGATAAGGTTTTGTCTTTTTCAAAAGCTGACGAGATGAGTGTGGCACTCTCTGGAGGTCGCACGGGTAATATCCGTTATGCTCGTAACTCGGTTTCGACGAGTGGAGAATCATACAACTTATCACTTTCTATTACCGCAGTATTTGGCAAGCGTTCGGGTACTTCTACCATCAACGAATTCGATGATAAATCTTTGGAAAAAGCTGTAAGACGCGCCGAAGAAATTGCTCGTTTAGCACCAGAAAACCCTGAGTTTGTTCCAGCATTAGGTCCACAACAATATTTAGAACCAGCAAGTTTTTCACAAAAGACAGCGGATATTTCTCCAGATTATCGTGCCAATGCGGCCTTTGATAGTATCGACCCTTGTAGCAAGAAAAACTTGACTGCGGCAGGTTATATGGAAGATCGCACAGGTTTTAATGCCATCGGTAATAGCAAAGGACTTTTTGGATACAACAAAGCTACTTCGGTAGATTTTTCTATCACAGTACGTACTGCCGACGGTTTGGGTTCAGGCTATGCCATTCGTGATTTCAACGATGTTTCTAAATTAAGTACCAAGCAAGCAACAGAGATAGCGATGCAAAAAGCAATGGCTTCAACATCTGCTAGAGCTTTAGAGCCAGGTAAATATACCGTAATTCTCGAACCAGCAGCTTCTATTGATTTGCTTCAAAACATGATGAGAAGCATGGACGCACGCAACGCCGACGAAGGTCGTAGTTTCTTGAGTAAAAAAGGAGGGGGTATTCGTTTAGGCGAAAAACTCTTCGACGAAAGAGTAAATATTTACTCAGACCCAATGAACATCGAAATTCCGGGTTCTCCATTTGCTGGGGATGGTCGTCCACAAGAAAAAGTATATTGGATTGAAAATGGCGTGGTTAAAAACCTAACATATTCTCGCTATTGGGCTGAGAAAAAGGGTGTCAAAGCTGTACCAAACCCAGGTGGTTTTATTATGATGGGCGGTACAGAATCTTTAGCAGATTTAATTAAAGGTACAGATAAAGGTATTCTTGTAACACGCTTTTGGTATATCCGTGCGGTAGATCCTCAGACCTTATTATATACAGGTCTTACACGAGATGGTACTTTCTATATTGAGAATGGCCAAATCAAATACCCAATCAAAAACTTCCGTTTCAACGAGAGTCCTGTGATTATGCTCAACAACCTTGAGGCTATGGGCAAGCCAACTCGTATTGGTGGGTCGTTAGTGCCACCTCTCAAAATCCGTGACTTTACCTTCAGTAGCTTATCGGATGCAGTATAAAAAATGCTTTAAGCCGTAAGCTGTAAGCACTAAGTTCTATTTTTAATAATGGCTTAGTGCCTATAGCTTACAGCCTATAGCCTTTATATCCTTTTCCGCTTACAACGAAAAAAAGCCATTCATCAAAATCAGCCATTGGCTAGCTGGGCATCTTCTTGAAATTTTGGTAAATTAAGATTGGGAAAACCTCTCAATTAGGCTCTTATTGCCTTTTGTAAGCGTTTGAAGTCTTAATAGGTTATTTGTTAGAAGTTGATTTGTTATACGGAAGAATCCACAAGTATAAAAAATCGAGTCATCCACGATTTATACGATGATTGATGATTTCCTCTTTCTATTAACAGATAAACATTTAAAAAAATAACTACTTACAAAAAATTGAGAGAAGGCCTCTTTTAAACGATTTTTCAATTAATAAACTAAAAAAAACTTGAAAAGAAGAGATTTTATCCAGATGTCGGGTCTAGGTTTAGGAGCCATGATGCTTCCTAATATTCCGATTATGGGCAGGTCCGTTGCTGCCGAATCCTTTCTCAATGAAGGTATCGATGTAGCCGTGAAAAAACGTTTGGCGGATGCAGCGCTCAATGCTGCCAAGGCAAAAGGTGCAACTTATACGGATGTTCGTATTGGTCGTTATCTCAATCAGTTTGTAATTACGCGCGAAGACAAAGTGCAAAACATCGTCAATACCGAGTCTTATGGTGTAGGAGTCCGTGTAATTGCTAATGGTTGTTGGGGTTTTGCCGCAGTAGTAGATGCCAAAACAGAGGCAGATACAGCCAAAGCAGCCGAGCAAGCAGTGGCAATTGCAAAAGCGAATGCAAAACTGATGAGTCAGCCTGTAGAACTTGCACCACAAAAGGGTTTTGGTGAAGTAAGCTGGAAAGCGCCTATCCAAAAAAATGCCTTTGAAGTACCTATTCAGGAAAAGGTAGATTTGTTGTTGGGTGTTAATGATGCTGCTATGAAAAATGGCGCAAATTATGTTAACTCTCTTTTGTTTTTGGTAAATGAACAAAAATACTTCGCTTCATCGGACGGCTCGTATATCGACCAAGATGTACATCGTATTTGGCCGGTATTTACGGTAACTGCGATTGATCCTAAAACGGGTAAATTCGAAAATCGTCAGACTTTGAGTGCTCCTTCGGGTATGGGTTATGAATATCTTCAAACCAATCCTAAAGATAAAGTAACTGGTGTAACTACTCGTTACAACAAGGGATATGATATGATGGAAGATATCATAGCAGCTTCGCAACAAGTAAAGCAAAAGCTGGCCGCTAAGTCAGTAGAAGCAGGAAAATATGACTTGATTCTAGACCCATCTCACCTTTGGTTGACCATCCACGAGTCGGTAGGGCACCCGCTCGAACTTGACCGTGTATTGGGATACGAAGCAAACTTTGCGGGCACTTCTTTCGCTACTTTAGACAAATGGCAGAGTAAAAACTTCAACTATGGTAGCAATATCGTAAACTTCTTTGCTGATAAAACTCAAGTAGGTTCATTGGGTGCTGTAGGTTGGGATGACGAAGGTGTAAAAACCAAACAATGGGATTTGGTCAAAGATGGTAAGTTAGTAAACTATCAAGCTATTCGTGACCAAGTTAAAATCATTGGCGAAACTGAATCGCACGGCTGTTGCTATGCAGATAGCTGGTCTTCTGTTCAGTTCCAGCGCATGGCGAACGTATCGCTAGCGCCGGGGAAAGAACCATTGTCGGTAGACGAAATGATTAAGGACGTTAAAAAAGGTATCTATATCATTGGTGACGGTTCGTTCTCTATTGACCAGCAACGTTATAACTTCCAATTTGGTGGACAGTTATTCTATGAAATTAAAGATGGAAAAATCGTGGGTATGCTCAAAGACGTAGCTTACCAATCTAACACGCAAGAGTTCTGGAATTCTTGTGCCAAGATTTGTGATGATCGTGATTACCGTTTAGGTGGTTCGTTCTTCGACGGAAAAGGTCAGCCTTCTCAATCTAGTGCGGTATCTCATGGTAGTTCAACGGCTCGTTTCAATGGCGTAAATGTCATTAATACAGCTCGTAAAATCTAGTAGCAACCAAGCTTTAATCCAATTTAACTTCTCAAGAAAACTATGTCTGTAATATTAACCGAAGAAGAAGCAAAAGCCTTGTTGAAAAAGGTAATGAGCTATTCAAAAGCCGACGAATGTGAGGCTAATTTGTTAGGAAACATTCGTGGAAATATTCGATATGCACGCAACGAGGTATCAACTAGTGGTGCATTAATCAACCAAAATTTGCAAGTACAATCTGCATTTGGTAAAAAAGTAGGTGTGGCCACCATCGACGAGTTTGATGATGCTTCTTTAGAAAAAGTAGTTCGTCGCTCGGAAGAATTAGCTCGCCTCGCCCCTGAAAACCCTGAATATGTAGGACTTTTGGGACCACAGCAGTATAAAAGTCACTCATTAGGATACATAGAAGATACAGCGAATATCAATCCGGATACTCGTGCAGAGATGGTCTTCAAAAGTCTGGAGTTGGCTCGTGCACAAAAATTAGTAGCGGCAGGCTTTCTGGAAGATCAAAAAGGCTTTTCGGCCATGATGAACTCGAAAGGATTGTTTGCTTATTATAAAGACTCAGGTATTAATTTCTCCCTGACCGTTCGTACAGAGGACGGCACAGGTTCGGGTTATGTAACTAGAGGGTACAACGACGTTAAAAAATTGGATACAGTGGCTGCTACCAAAATTGCAATGCAAAAAGCAATGGGTTCTAAAAATGCCAAAGCATTAGAACCTGGTAAATACACCGTAATCCTCGAACCAACAGCCGCAGCGGTATTGCTCGAAAGCATTTATTTTGATATGGATGCTCGTAGTGCCGACGAAGGTCGTTCGTTTTTTAGTAAACAAGGTGGAAAAACCAAAATAGGAGATAAGATTGTCGACGAACGTGTCACAATTTTCTCTGACCCTGCTTATCCAGCACTTCCTGGTGCTCCTTGGGCAGGTGATGGTCAACCACAAGAAAAAGTGACTTGGATAGAAAAAGGTGTGGTCAAAAACCTAGCCTATTCTCGCTATTGGGCACAACAGAAAAAAGTAAAGCCTTTACCATTTCCAAGTAATGTGATTATGGAAGGGGGTACTGCTACGCTCGAAGAAATGATTAAGAGTACAAAACGAGGGATTTTGGTTACAAAACTTTGGTACATTCGCCCTGTTGACCCGCAGACTTTATTACAAACTGGTCTAACACGTGATGGTACTTTCTTGATTGAAGATGGAAAAATTAAGTATCCTGTAAAAAACTTCCGTTTCAACGAAAGCCCAATCATTATGTTGAACAACCTAGAGATGTTGGGTAAAACAGAGCGTGTTGTAAGTACTGAATCAAACGCCAACTATATGGTACCACCAATGAAGATTCGTGAATTTACGTTCTCATCATTGTCGGATGCAGTGTAGTAATGATGTCGGATTTCTGATTTTTGATTTCGGAAGTAAAAGAGACTTTCTAGGATATTACGATATAAAATAAAGGTTTTTATATTTCCGAAATCAGAAATCTCAAATCCACAATAGTTTTTAGAAAATAGAGAAAATTTGAGTAGAAAATCAAAAAAATCAAATTTTCTTAAGCCCAAAGCCCAAAGCCCAAAGCCCAAAGCCCAAAGCCCAAAGCCCAAAGCCC
>NZ_JBMLSD010000354.1:4793-7984 GCF_049240685.1 Flectobacillus sp. | reverse complement strand
AAGCCCAAAGCCCAAAGCCCAAAGCCCAAAGCCCAAAGCCCAAAGCCCAAAGCCCTTACAGTATCACGACTCTCAAAATTATGAAACCATTTGTATTTACTCGTATTCAATATAACTCAGGCGACTGGGATACCGACCAACGAATGCCCTCCAATCTGCTTAATTCGTTGGTTGAGTACACCACTATTCCAATTGATGAAAAGGAAAAAGTGGTTTTATTGAGTAGCAACGAGATTTTTAAAAGCCCTTTCTGCTATTTGAGTGGTCATAAATTAGTAGAGTTTTCGAGTAAAGAAAGAGATATTTTTCACCGATATGTACAAAACGGTGGATTCGTATTTGTAGACGATTGTAATCACGATATTGATGGGCTATTTGCAAAATCATTCGAGCAAGAAATGGCTAAAACTTTTGGACAAAAGGCCCTTCAAAAGATTCCTAATACTCACGAAATTTATCGATGTTTCTTCGAATTTGAAGGTCCGCCCACAACTAGTTTCGAACTAAACGGCTGGGGCGACGATCTTGTGCATGATTATCTCAAAGCAGTTACCATCAACGGACGTATTGGCGTACTGTATAGCAACAAAGACTACGGTTGCGAATGGGATTATGATTTTCGCAATAAACGCTGGCTTGCCGAGGATAATACCAAATTTGGCGTCAATATCATCAATTATGCTTTGACCATGTAAGATTTTAAGAATCTTTCTCAAAGGCAAAATTGCTAATGATGAGCACTCTCAATTACGACAATTAATGGCTAAACAGATAGAGCCATCTCACTATATTTTCATTAACAAATGACACTGGAAACAAAAGAGCTTCAATATTATAAATCTTTGGTAAGCAAATTACCGCTTCTCAAAAAGGAAATCGCAAAAGTTATTATCGGACAAGAGGAGGCTATCGATGAAATCATCATTTCCCTTTTGGCGGGTGGGCATTGTCTACTCGAAGGTGTGCCGGGTTTGGCCAAAACTCTCATGGTAAAAACGATTTCGGAGGCGCTCGAAATGCAATTCAAACGTATCCAATTTACGCCGGACCTTATGCCAGGCGATATTGTTGGTACTGAAATTTTGGAAGAAGACCACGAAACAGGCAAGAAATTCTTTAAATTTAGCAAAGGACCTATTTTTGCCAATATCGTTTTAGCCGATGAAATCAACCGTACGCCACCCAAAACACAGGCTGCTTTGCTCGAAGCTATGCAAGAATACAAGGTGACTTATGCTGGTACCAACTACGATTTGCCAAAACCATTCCTCATTATTGCTACACAAAACCCTATCGAACAAGCGGGTACGTATCCACTACCAGAGGCACAGCTCGACCGCTTTTTGTTGTATATCAAACTAGGATATCCTTCCGAAGCTGAAGAATTACAAGTATTAAAAAGCACCACTGGTTCTGGAAAACCAACTTTGTCAGCCGTAATGAGCGATAAAGATATTTTGGATTTACAAAAACTAACGCGTCAAGTACACATCAGTGATGAATTGATAGAGGAAGTCAATCGCATCGTAAGAAGTACTCGTCCTGATACAACTAGCTCGGCTTTTGTAAAAGAATGGTGCGATTGGGGTGCAGGACCACGTGCGGGACAAGCCTTGGTACTATGTGCCAAAGCCCGTGCCGTGTTAAATGAACGTTTTGCTGTTATTCCTGAGGATATCCATACACTAGCTTATCCTATTTTGCGCCACCGTATTTCTCTCAATTTCCGTGCAGAAGCCGAAGGTATCGCTCCTGATGATGTGATCAAAGCTATGCTTTCAGAAAAATAGAATAATGAAAAATGGATAATCATTGAGCTAAAGAGTTGAAGGACAAGCTGTATTTCATCACTCTAAACTCATCACTCACAACTCACAGGATGGCTTTACTCAGTTCCGAATTAGTAAAAATTACCAATCTCCAATTAGCCAGCAAATTGGTAAGTGAGGAACTTATGTTAGGGATTCACGCCAGTAAAAGATATGGCTATGGGATTGAATTTGAGCAATATAGACATTATGAAATAGGAGACGACCCCAAGCGCATAGATTGGAAGCTTTTTGCCCGTACTCAAAAACATTTGGTGCGAGAGTCTTCTACCGAAAGTAATTATCATATCCGTTTTGTACTCGACCTTTCAGGGTCGATGAATTATACCGAAGAGGATGTAAGTCGACTGCAATATTGCAAAATACTGTTGGCTTCTATTGCCTACATGGGTTTTCGACAAGGCGACCAACTGAGTTTGTATGTGTTGAAAGACAATCAAGTAAATACGTTGGTAGCCACAGGTAAACAGGCTTTTCAACGAATATTGTACGCGTTGGAAAAAGCAGAAGCATCTGGGAAATGGACGAGCGATACGAAGAGCTTTCCTGTTTTTCAGCAAAAACAAAAAGAGATACTCTTTTTTGCTTCAGACCTTTTGCAATTGGATAATGAATGGATTAAGTTATTGAAAAAATTAGCGAATCCACGACGTGAAATCTATGTTTTTCAAGTACTTGGACAGCATGAGCTCGATTTTGATTTAAAAGGATTTTACCGCTTCAAAGATTTGGAAACAGGACAAGAAGTGGAACTTCAGGCAGAGCAAATTAAAGCAGAAGTCAAAGCCAATGCCGAATCGTTTTTGTCACAAATCGAATCAGATTTAAAAGTGCCTTTTGTTTACTGGAAAAAAATCAGTCTCAAAGACCCTATCGCAGGTATTATCCGAGAGATACTTTGATGTAACATAAATCAAGCTGATTTTGAACTTTCAAATTTTGACTATTCTAATGATAGATTTTAATACGCCAACATTGCTTTGGGGCTTGTTTGGTCTAACGATTCCGATTCTGATACATTTCTGGCATCAGAAACAAGGAAAACGACTAGATTGGGCTGCTACTCAGTGGTTAAGCGAAAAAAACTTACAGCAAGCTAGAGGAATACGCCTTGATAATATTTGGCTATTAATCTTGCGTTTGGCGATTGTCCTATTGCTATGCTTAGCTTTAGCCAAGCCACTTTGGAATACTTTTCAAACGTCTTCCTCCTTCTCTAAAATCCATCTGATAGAGCCGAATTCATTGGTTACCAATAACTTTCGATTTGAAATAGAGGAGGCTCTTAAAAAAGGTGAACCTTGTTTTTGGATAGAAAACTCTCCCAGTGAACTGAAAGTTTTGTCTGAACAACCTAAAGAA
>NZ_JBMLSD010000354.1:0-4693 GCF_049240685.1 Flectobacillus sp. | reverse complement strand
TTGAAGGCTAGTTTGAAAGCAATTGAAGAAGTGTATCAACTTCCGATTCAATTTTTGGATAATAATCAGAAGGAGCAAGCACAATTAGTTTGTACTAGTCAAATCCCTCAAGTGCTAAATCCTGAAGTATTATACTTGATTCCTGAAAGTGATAAGCATTCGCAAAAGTCCTTGGCGTCTAATGTAATAGAATGGTCAGGCTCTATGAATCCTCAAACTGATGATGCAGTATTTGAGGGGAAATTTCCTGCATGGTTATTAGAGAAAATTCTGAACTTTCAAGGAATCAAAGCTGAGAATAATACTATTTCAAATCGCCAGTTGAAAGCCTTGTTTAAGGAACAAAAATTAGTCAAACCACTCGAAACAGAATGGTTTACCGCAGTATTAATCACTCTCTTGGTTTTATTGCTTAGTCTTGAGCGCTGGCTCGCAATTCACCGAAACGTATGAATCCTTTTTTTCAAATCATATCAAAAGTTAAATGGCAATTGCATACTGAGGATTTGCTCAGAGGGCTATCCGTTTTCGGCGTAATGGCTATTTGGCTTCATTATTACTTCCCCGATGCCATCTGGACATGGGCTTTGTCTTTTGTCGTTGCCTCGGCTTGGTCTTTTTGGAAAGGCTTTTTTTCCACAAAACACCAACAGGCCATTCGCTTAGTGCATCAAAAAATCGATAATACCGAATATAGCCTAGACTTATTAGCGAAAAACGAGCTCAATATTGCTGAGCAGCTCCAACTCAATCGTTTGCTTGAAAAAGGTAATATCCAAATGCCTTGGGTTTTTACGCATCACTTATGGTATTATTTAGGAGCTGTTGCTGCATCGATTTTATTGACCGTTTTGTTTGACCAATCTTTTGTTCAAAAACTATCCGAAAAGTCTTTGACAGAAATTGTTTCTGGAAAAAAAGATACGCCAGCCATACCACCCCAATTCGAAAAAGCACTTTTAACGGTCGTACCGCCAGCTTATACTGGTTTGAAAATGGTACAATCCGAGCAACTAAATGCTTCGGCTATTGTAGGCTCAAATTTGACTTGGCAGTTGTCATTTTCACATCAAGACCAACTCAAGGTTAAGCTTAGTAATGCCAGAGGCGTTGAACTTCCTTTTACACAGAAAGAAAATAAATATATTTACCAAGATCAATTGTTGAGCTCTGGATTATATGCCATAAAAGCCTATTGGAAAGATTCATTGATTTATGCTTCAGACTATTATCGCTTGGAGGCATTGCCAGATGTTGCGCCCAAAATAGAACCTAGTAGCAAAGAATTGTATAGTTTTCATTATCTCAAGGATTCTAAAACAGTGCAGTTGAATGCCAAAGTGTCGGATGATTTTATGGTAAATGAAGTCTATATGATTGCGACTTTGGCAAGAGGTAGCGGTGAAAATGTAAAGTTTCGTGAAGTAAAAATGCCTATTACACAAAAGGCATTCAAATCAGCACAATTGAGCAAATCTATTGACTTAAAATCACTCAATTTTACCCCAGGAGACGAATTGTATTATTATTGGGCAGCTATTGATAACCGTCGTCCAAAGCCAAACTTTACAAAATCAGATACCTATTTTATTGTTTATAAGGATACCACTAAGGCAGAAGAATCAGATTTGGCAACGATGGCCATGAATATCATGCCTGAGTATTTCAGAAGTCAAAGACAGATTATTATTGATACTGAAAAACTGATTGCAAAACGTAAAAAAATAACAGATAAGGAGTTTAAAAGTGCTTCTAACGAGATTGGGTTTGACCAAAAAACGTTGCGTTTGAGATACGGACAATATTTGGGTGAAGAGTTCGAAAATTCGATAGGAGGAGGCAATCCCCTGCCAGACAATGCGGACAAAGATGGGGATATTCTAAAAGGCTTTCGTCATGCACATGATGAAGGCGAGCATGATCATGACCAAGCTGAAAAACATGAGGAAGAGCATCATCATCATCATGAACAGTCAAATGACGATAACAAAGACCCTTTGGCCAGTATGTTGGCTGATTATGTACACTCGCATGATGATGGTGAGGCAAATACCTTTTATGAACAGTCAACCAGAAGTTTGCTGAAATCTTCACTAGAACAAATGTGGCAATCCGAACTACATTTGCGTATGTATGAGCCAGAAAAGGCCTTGCCTTATGAGAAAAAGGCGCTAGAATTTTTGAAAGCCGCCCAACACAAAGCCCGAACTTTTGCCAAAAAGACAAGCTTCGATCCGCCTCCGATCAAGGAAAAAGAAAAACGCTTATCGGGAGAGTTAACTAAGTTTAATGCAAAATTTAGTTATGCAAAAAATCTTTCTCAAGCACAATTAACCGCTTTAGCAGCCGAAGTAATGGGCTATTTACAAGAAGAAAAATCGCTCAATGGTTTGCAAAAACAAAAGGTGCTTACTTTGAGTATGGCATTGAGCCAGAAGGTATTGAATACAGGTATGGACCAATGGAGTATTTTGTCGGATTTACAAAAACTGGCAAGCGGAAAAGTTTTAGATTCCATCCAAGCCAAACGCCTGAACACTCGCATTTTTGCCTTACTCAATACAGATTTACCCAAACCGTCATCAGCAACGCCACAAGGTAACGTATCTGAAAAAAGATTGGAAAAATCCTTTTTTAAAAATTGGGCAAACAATTAGGTAGAGACCTTTCATGCAAGGTCTTTAAGTAGATAAATCAAAAATCTACAGGAAAAGCAGGCAAAGTCTCTTCAGAAAAATATTGAAAACCAGATGATTTTACAGATAAACTTTCAATTCCAACTCAATACTGCATCCAATATAATCTTATTGGTAGCTGTGTTGATTATGGGAATAGTACAAATATTAGCTCTTTGGCAAAATCGCTCAAAAGGACGATGGCATGTAAAAGTATTGCTCAATTTTTTACTTTGGATAAGCATATTGGGCTGGATTTTACAGCCCACTTTTACACGCTCTTCCGATTCAAATCAGATTTTAATTTATCAACAAAATATACCACATACAAACCTTCAACATTGGCAAGATAGCCTTCATATAGCTGAAAGTTTTACAGAAAAAGAATTACTACAAGCCATCAACGAGCATCCTGCTTGGATTACCCAAATAGGTACTGTTTATTTGGCTGGAACACATTTTGAGTCAACTTTGCTCAATCAATTGCTCGATAAAGAATGGAAATGGCTACCAGCTTGGAATAGTAATCAGCTTCAGTCTATCCGTTGGGAAGGGGTTTTGTATAGAGGAGATTTACAACGTGTGAGTGGTAAAATATTGAGTGAGAAAACACAAGTGTTAAGCCTGAAAATTGGAGAACAAGTTTTGGATAGTCTTATGCTCAAAAAAGGCTTGGTTGATTTTAACCTTACCTTCCCGGCTTTTATCAAGGGAAAAGCCAAATGTGAGCTATGGCTTGGTGAAAAGCTTTTACAGCCTATCCATTTTGCAGTAATGGAAAAGCCCACTAAAAGCGTTTTGGTATTTCAAAGTAACCCCGATTTTGAAAGTAAAACTTTGGCCGACTGGATGGGCAAACGAGGATATAAAGTTGAAATTTGGACGAAAGTAGCGAAGAATACCCAAAATCAGTTTCAAATCAATACCAAGCAAAGTCTTAAATCCTACGATTTGATTGTGACAGATCCTAACTTAGCCGCCGATGCCAGAGTTAAGAAGGTATTAGGAGAAAATAAAGGCGTTTTGATTATCAATTTAAGCAATCCCGAAACAGAAACACGTATCATCAATCAGGCGTTGGGAACACAATGGAGACTAACAAAAAGCTCAACTCAAGAAGCTATCCAATTATCCAATGATTTGACAGCCTTACCTTATCAAATACAACCAAATACTTGGCAGAAAAGCTTGAAGGGATACCCTATTGCCGTACAACGCCAAAAGGGGAGAGTGGGACTTAGTTTGCTTAACGAAACCTATCCTTTGATGCTTAGCGGCGATAGTGTTACCTATAACAAAATTTGGGCTTCCACCTTAGAGGCTGTTCTTCCTTCCGAAGAAATATCGGTACAAGTGAATGCTCCAGTATTTGTCGATATTCCCACACAAATCAGGTTGAATACCCTTAAGAAAAATGTAGATTGGCAAGTCGGAGAAGATACGCTGAAACCATCGGTGTCGTCATTGAACTCGCAGAACGAGTACCAAAATTACCGATTTACGAAAACGGGTTGGCAACCACTTTTTGATAGTTTATCAGTATATGTCGAAGACTCAACACAGGATTTAGCGTATTTGCAACGACTAAAAATGTATGTCGGGAATAATTTTTCAGAAAAAAAACAAAAAAATATAGACCTATCAATCACCCGACAATCTAGCCTTTCTCCTTGGCTTTGGTGGGGGCTTATTCTATTCATTCTTACGGCTTTATGGGCAGAACCAAAATGGTAAAAAAGCCCTTGGAATAGATAAAAAAGCTATTTTTTTACGATAAGGAAGAAAATATTTATTGATTTTTCTTGTGGAGAGATTTGGAGGATAAAGAAAAACTCTCTACCTTTGCATCACGAAACGACAGAACAACGATTCGCATTCAAGTTTACTTGAATACCAAATGCCCAGATGGCGGAATTGGTAGACGCGTTGGTCTCAAACACCAATGCCTTCATTGGCATGCCGGTTCGACTCCGGCTCTGGGTACTAAGAGGAACAAAGAAATTTGTTCCTCTTTTTTT
>NZ_JBMLSD010000353.1:15527-27107 GCF_049240685.1 Flectobacillus sp. | reverse complement strand
TTTTGTCCAGTAATCAGGTTAATTGTATAATTGCAATTTGAACACACTCATAATCAAGACATTAGAACCAAGCTACACATCAGACATTCTATAGAGCTAATACTTTCTGCTAATCATAAGTTAAAATCCGAAATCAGCAATCCCAAATCCGCAATTACTTGAATTCCATCAAAATTTAGTTTAACTTAAAGAGAAATAAAACTAAATCTTGATATGAAAGCTATTTTTACTGAAATCAAATGGGGTGTTTATTTTTCGATAATGACACTCTTATGGATGGTTCTCGAAAAAGTGGTTGGCTTGCACGATATCTATATCGACAAGCATCCGATTTATACCAACTTTATAGCCATTCCTGCTATCATGCTCTACGTATTTGCTTTGAGAGAAAAACGTTTTAAAGACCTAGGAGGAGATATGAGCTACAAGCAAGCGGTGTTGAGTGGATTTTATATCACCTTAGTAGTCACCCTATTGGCTCCGCTAACCCAGTGGATTACCACGAATATTATCACACCAGAGTTTTTTCCGAACGTAATTAGGTATGTAATTGCTCATCAGATGATGACAAAAGAAGAAGCGCTTAATCAATTTAATCAGAAAAACTACATAATCCAAAGTATGATTGGAGCACCCATTATGGGTATGCTTACCACCGTAATTGTAAGTTTTTTTGTAAAAGGAAAAAAATGAATAAATAACACATTTTTTTTGGATTTTTGTTTAAAAAAAATCTATTTTGCGCTAGTATTTAGTTCTACATATCAAAAACAAGCAATCTACAAAATACCAACTTGCTAATTTCTTGAGTGTAAACTAGATATTTTCACAAAAACGTTTACACATAATGAAAAAACAATTTCTCGCAATTGCTTGTAGTATTCTACTAGCAGGAACCCAACCATTATTAGCTCAACGCTCCTACGACGAAGTCATTACCACCGACAACAAAATCCAAGACCTTGTTCAGAATGAAATTACAGGCGTACTTGTTTTCAAAGAAGGTTCTACTATTAAAGGAATTGACCCAGAAACCAAAAAAATTGCTTGGACTTTAACCAAGGAAGATTTTGGCGTAACATCCGCCACAGACATCTTAACAGACCCAGATTTTGGGACTATCTTCAAAGACAAAAAAGACCTCACTAGTGTACCCAATAGTCCCTATGTAGAAGCTTACATCAACTCAAAGTACTTGATTATCAACACTGAAACAGGCAAGTTGGTGTACAATTCCTCAAAAGAGTCATTCTGGGTATTTCAGTCTGATTTTATCCCTGAAAGTAACGAATACTTGCTTACGCTAAAAAGTGGTGATAATATGTCGATTGCTTTATTAGATATGCAAACTGGAAGTTTAAAATGGACTACCAATGTGAGTAAAGCCAAATCAATTTTAAGCTTCTCGCTCAAAGAATCTGCACATACTAATATTGCTAAGATTAACGGAAATACCATTTATTACTTGCTTTATGGCAAATTGTACTCTTTTGATAAATCTTCAGGCAAGCTAAACTGGACAGCAGAAGAAGAATATACCAAATTCTTTCCAACGCAAAACGATAAAAATATTGTAGTAGTTAACAGCAAAGGTTTGATGTCGACAAAACAGTATTTGAATGTTTTAAATACTGAAAATGGTAAAAGCATTTGGTCAGAATCAATCAAAACCAAAAGAGTGGTTTACCTTGAAGACTGGGGAACCAAACTTTTGGTAGCTCATTACTCTGGTTTTAACTTTTTTGACCTTAAAACTGGTGAAAAAATCTGGAAAAAAGATGCACGTGGTGATGGTTTGAAACGTGTAATTCCAATTGATCAAGATTTCTTATATGTGGCCGAAAATGAAATGATGCTAATCAATAAGAATGGAGAAAAATTATGGAAAAGCTTTATCGAAATTGCAGATGAAAAAGAAGACCCAATTTACTATTTAGGAAAAGTTGGCGAAAAAGTGATGTATTTGACTGGTACTTACGGAAACATGGTAGATTATAAATCAGGACGCAAATTATGGAAACGTAATATCAAATTCAACAACAACCGTCCTGTATTGCCTACTTATGATGAAAACTCAAATTCGTATTTAGTATATAACGATGAGGAACTTTATAAATTTGACCCTTCGATTGATGACAAACCTGAGCCTTTTGCAAAGGTAAATATCAAAAGAGAAAAAGAACTCAATAGTATCGAATTGTTTCCTTGGGGAGTAGTTTTGAGTGGTCCAGTGGAGGTAATGGGTGTTGGTATGGATGGAAAAGTAAAATACCATGACGTCTATACACAACCAGGTGAAGGAAACCGTCAATTAATGAAAGGTGCTGCTGCGCTAGGCACGGTTGCTCTTGGCGTAGGTTCTTTCGCTAAAGCTGTTGAAGGTGCCGAAATTACAATGACCTACCGCGATGAAGCTGGAAACATTAGAGAAGCAGTCGTTAGAAAAGGTGACGCTGGAAAGCAACTCCAATCTGCGGCAATGGGTGTAGGCTCGGCTGTGATGGGACAAATGTTTAACAAATACGGTTCTCGCTTTAATGCGATGCGTCAGAATAAGGATTTTTCTTATATCTATGCAAAAGACCCAAGCGGTGAAAAAGTATTAGTAAAAGTAAGAAAAGCTGACGGTGCTGAGGTAGATAAACTAATCTTCAAAAATGATAGACCAATCTATGAAGTTGACCCAGCAACACAAACAGTATACTATGTACTAGATAATACCGTTCAAGTTTTCTATAATAAAAAATAACAAATTAGTCCTATTTCTCAATGCCATCAAATGAAGGTTTGATGGCATTTTTTTTAGTTATGAAAAAATCACTAATCGCATTTAGTCTGTTTTGGGTGAGCTTTGTCACTTGGGGGCAGGAGAAAGCAAAATTCAAAAAACAAGAATATTGGGTAAAAAGTATTGCTCCATCAGCATTCCCAATTTTAGATAACGTATATACTCAAGGTACTTATTACAAAATTGCTCCAGACATTTTGGTTTCAGAAAAAAACCTCAAGCGAGACTTTTTCGACATAAAAGGATTTATCAAAAATCAAGAAAATAGTGAAGTAAAAATTTATGTAGACATACAAACGATTGATTTATCCAAACAAATTCAGGACTCCTCTTTCGATAATCAAACCAGAAAATACTATCCATCTGCCAATGTTTACTTTAATGTTAATATGGAGTATGAGGTGAAATACAAAAATCAGGTGCTATGGAAGAATAAGTATGTATCCTCCGAAAACATTAAATACTCTAATGGTCTTGGCTCATTCTATCAGTATGAAAAAGACGCTAAAAGTGAGTTTGGAGATCAAATCGAAAAAATAGCAGAGATTTCCTTAAAAAAAATACAAAATGAACTGAATCAAAAAATAGGCTATTATCAGCAAGAAAGAAAAGAAACCTTTTTTTGGCTAATCAACAAGGAACACCCAGAATATACGCAAATGCTTGCATTTGAAAATGAAATAAATTCACAATTGTCGCAGGTCAACTACGAAAAAGGGCTAGACCGAATTCAATTGCTTGTTCATCTTGCCTATTTAGAAAGCCTTCTTACCAAATATCCCGCTAATAAAGAAAATGAAAAAATCCGATTCATTGTAACCAATAATCTTGCGCAAACCTACTTTTTATTAGAGGATAAAACAAAAGGTTTGTATTATGCAGACTTATTAGTAAAAAACGGATTCAGAGAAAGTTATGGGTTTGAGTTAATCAATAAATACAAAAACCTTGAGGTACTAGCAGCTAAAACTCGAACTCATAGCAAACGATTTGCAGAACTTTCCAAACTAGGCTATCAATTAAAACAAGAGGAAGCACTCCAAAAAGAGGAGGCTAAGCAGGCATTCTTTGAGAAAATAGTCCGCGATGAGGCTGATTGGGAACAAGAGAAAGTGGAAAGGGGGAATCAACTAGAGCAATTTAAAGCCAATTGGTTCAAACTAATCGATTCTAGTTCATTCCAAAATCATGCTGATATACTCTTGAAGGTTATCCAAAATTTAGGAGGAGCGTCAGTGCTCAAAAATATTGAAAAGACTCATACCTCATCACAGTTCAAATTTGAAGATAGTAATATTCCTGTCTATGACGACAAATGGTCTTTGGCGTTCACAAACTTTTTGTTAAAGAAAAGAATGCCAGAGAGTTATCTTTTCGTGATTAATAATGTAGAGGCCTGGAAACACGATGACCGAATTAGAGGTGAAAAGTGGAAGAAAATTTCTTCTTCTGAATACGCAGAGAATATAGATAAGCTCCTGCCAATATACTTACTTTCGGGCATTAGATTCGACCTATGGAATAAGCTAGAACAGCAGTCCGAGAGATTTATTAATGATAAACTGTGTTGGCATCTGAGTTTTACCGAAAAAGAAATGTCTTCTCAAAATCGTATTATTCCTAAGCAAGAGTACCATTTTTACTTTGATAAAACAGATTATACGCTTGTTTCTACAGAAACTATCTTCTTTGAAGATGGAAAGAAAATATCAAAAGAGCGTAAAATTTTTACAGACTATAGAGAAATTTCAGCATTGAATAATGGCAAATTACCTCACCGAATACAATATCAAGTCGAAGATTACTTTGGAGAATCCTTTTTTGATGAAATAATTGAAAAAGTGGAAATTAACTCAGGGTTTTCAAATCGTATTTTTATCAAAGAGGTCTATATAGGAGGTTTTAAATAAACATGAGTCCTCCCAAATTTGTTGAATAATAGGTGATTATGTTAAAACTTTTATTCTAACTGTATAAACGCAATGATGGCGTCTCTCGGATGGCCTCTCAAGCTAAGTAAATTCTAGCGTGTTAGCATCAAAAAAGCGGTCGAAAGATTATTTTTCGACCGCTTTTTTGATAAAACTTAGAGAAAATCCTAGTCTTAAAATTCGGGATGCCTCCTGTTTATTTACAATCTATCTTTAAAGCTTTCATAACCAAAAGATTTTACCAAATCGAATGTATCGTTTTCTCTCCAAATACCAATGGAAGGAAGGTTAACGCCATTGAAAGTAGTAGTTTTTACCATGGTATAGTGAATCATATCATCAAATACGATTGAGTCACCAATTTTTAGCTCTTTATCAAAAGAATAATCACCATAATAATCACCTGCCAAACAAGTCATACCGCCAAAACGATAGGTTGGCTTACCCTCCACTGGTTCGTGGTGTGCACCCAAAATTCTTGGTTTATAAGGCATTTCAAGTGTATCAGGCATGTGTGCTGCAAAACTTACGTCTAATATAGCCACATTGATTCCTTGAGAATCTATGATATCCATTACCGTGGATGTTAAATATCCAGTTCTCCAACCTACTGCTGAACCTGGCTCTAAGATTACTTTCAAGTGAGGAAAACGAGCTTTAAGATTTTTCAATACAGAAATCAAATGCTCTGGCTCATAATCGGCACGGGTAATCAAGTGTCCTCCTCCCAAGTTCAACCATTTGGCCTGCTCTAATAAATCGCCAAAACGTTCTACAATAGCATTCAAAGTACGTTCTAAGGTATATGAGTCGTTTTCGCACAAAGTATGCGAATGCAAACCTTCAATTCCCTCTGGCAAAGTATCGCCTAATTGATTACGAGTAATTCCCAAACGAGAGCCTGCAATACATGGATTATACATATCTGTCTCAACCTCAGAGTATTGTGGATTAATACGCAAACCGCAGCTAATACCATTAGCACGTGCTCTATCCCCAAAGGTATTGTATTGATTCAAAGAGTTGAAAGTGATATGGCTCGAATAAGACATCAATTCGTCAAATTCACGTTCCAAATAAGCGGGGGCATATACGTGAGCTTTAGTTTTCATTTCCTCAAAACAAAGGCGAGCTTCGTTGAGTGAACTT
The DNA here is from genome assembly GCF_049240685.1 of Flectobacillus sp. Classification (NCBI taxonomy): domain Bacteria; kingdom Pseudomonadati; phylum Bacteroidota; class Cytophagia; order Cytophagales; family Flectobacillaceae; genus Flectobacillus; species Flectobacillus sp. The sequence goes on along the minus strand of NZ_JBMLSD010000353.1, from coordinate 21,239 downwards.
GCCGTAGCACCAGCCAAATACTGACGTACCATCGGGAAAGTGCTGTACATCGAAAAGCCTTTAAGCGCACAAATAATCTCGATTCCTGCTTGTTCCTGTACGTATTTGAGAAGAGTAAGGTTCTTTCTCAAAAGTTGGTCTTCGATTACATAACAAGGCGAAGGAATTTGTGAAAAATCAATCATCTGATAAGATATTCTTGGTTGAAATGGTTTGTTGTTGAACTGAACCCTTGGTTTCAATTGATAAACCTATTTTAACTAAATTAGTTCAGCACCCAATTGTATTAGGGTGCAAAATTACCAAGAAACTGTGAACCTTAGATTAAGAATTTGAAAAATGATGAAAATCAAAACAAAAGGGCGAAGACTTCGCCCTGAGAATTTTTTAAAAAACTAAACAAAATCTTCACGAAAAGGAGCAAATACATCTACTAATACTCCAGCCTCCAAAGCCACAGCACCGTGTACAATATGAGGAGGAATATAATAAGTATCGCCTTGTTTAAGCACTTCGGTTTTACCTTCAATGGTTATCTCAAAAGCACCGCTTTCAACATAGCTGATTTGAGTATGATAATGGCTATGCAACGAACCTATAGCACCTTTTTCGAAGGCTACTTTTACCATCATGACGTTATTGTCATAACTCATAATTTTACGACGTAACCCCTCGCCTACTGTTTCCCAAGTAAGGTCTTCGTCATGAACAAATCTTTTTTCAAATTGTGACATAGCTGATTTTTTGTGAATTGTGAGTTATGAATTTTAATTGGGCTGTAGGCATTAAGCTATAGGCCGTAGGAAAAAGAAAAAGCCAATTTGCCTACGGCTAACAGCTTACAGCCATCTTTTTACTTTGTCTTTTTACAAAATTAGCCAGCAACACATATAAGCATCACTGGCTAATCCACTCACGTTTTTAACAAGATTTTATGAAGTTAATGGGCAAAGTAAAATTTAATTTTTGAGCTTTCGGCTTTCAGCTTTGAGCATTCGGCAAAAATATATCTATTGTTACTAAAAAAACATTTTAACACTCTTTGCCTAATGTCTGACCTCTTAAATCAAACGTTGTCCACTAACTTTTTACAATTCTACTTTCTCCATTTTCGGAGCAAATAAGTGCATTAGTCCCCATGCCAACAAATAGGCAAAACCACACACAATAAAGATGATATTATAACCAGCAGTGATATTTCCCGCTTCTTTGTATGAATCTAAGATTGTACCCACCATTAAAGGGAAAAGAATACCACCAACAGAACCAGCCATTCCACCGATACCTACAACAGAAGAAACAGCTTTTTTAGGGAACATATCTGAAGCTGTCGTAAAAATGTTGGCACTCCACGCTTGGTGAGCCGCTGCCGCAATACTAATCAATACTACCGCTTGCCAAATATTTGAACAATATTGAGCAGCCATAATTGGCACAACAGCCAAGGCAAAACTCAACATCGCTACTTTACGAGCTTTGAAAACTGGCCATCCTTTGTTGATTAAGAAACCAGATACATATCCTCCACCAATACTACCAATCGTTGTAGCAGTATAAACAATAATAAGTTCTAAAGAAGGCTTTTTCAAGTCCAGTTGGAAAGTTTCAGCAAAATAGGAAGGCAACCAATACAAGAAGAACCACCAAATTGGGTCAGTTAACATTTTTCCAAAAACAAAAGCCCAAGTTTGACGAATACCAAACAATTGAGCCCATTTTACAGGTTTCTCATCCGATTCGGCAACTTCATCTTCATCACTCTGGATATAAGCTAATTCTTCAGGCGTAACAGATTTATGCGTTTTTGGCTTGTCGTAGCTCATTACCCAGAAAATCACCCAGATAAAACCTACACCACCCGTTACCATAAAAGCCACTTGCCAACCCCAAACGGCCAAAATCCAAGGTACCATCAATGGTGCAACCACTGCACCGATATTGGCACCAGAGTTAAAAATACCCGTTGCCAAAGCACGTTCTTTTTTAGGAAACCATTCAGCCACACTTTTGATGGCAGCAGGAAAGTTTCCTCCTTCACCCAAGCCCAATAAAGCTCTAAAAGCACCAAAACCAAAGGTACTAGTAGCAGCGGCAGTTAGAACACCCGCAGCACTCCACCAAATTACGGCTACCAAATAGCCCAATTTTGTACCAATTTTATCAATAATACCTCCCGATAACACCAAGCCAATTGCGTAAGCAGCTTGAAAAGCCATTACAAGGTTACTGTAATCTTTTTCGTTCCAGTTAAATTCCTTTTCCAAGGTTGGCTTCAATAAAGCAATCACTTGGCGGTCGAGATAACTGATGGTTGTTGCAAAAAACAAAAGGGCTACAATGACCCAACGATAACTTCCTACCTTTTTTTCCATAGTTTTTATTTAGATAAGCTTGCCACCGTTTCCATCAAGCTAGCTACGGTTTGCTGAATTTGATTAAAATCTTTATTTGCTAAAACGGCACTTGGAAATAATTGCGACCCCATTCCGACAGCGGTTACACCTGCCTTAAACCAAGTAGTTAGACTTTCTGTTGTTGGCTCTACGCCACCTGTTACCATTACTTTAACCGCTGGCATTGGTCCTTTCATGGATTTCACAAAACCTGGCCCAACCACATTGCCTGGGAATATTTTAACCACAGTAGCACCCAATTCGGTAGCTTGATAAATTTCGTTCAAGGTACAAGCACCCGGGTACCAAGCAATATTTTTTTCTTGGCATAATGCACCAACTTCAGCAGTAGTGACAGGTTGTACCACAAAATCTGCGCCTACTTCGATAAACTTAGAAGCTTGTTCTGCTTTGAAAATCGTACCGATACCAATTGCCATATCTGGACAATTTTCACGAATAAAAGGTACCAAAGCAGTAAAAGTTGCAAAGGCACTTTCGCCACGGTTGGTAAATTCGAAAGCACGCATACCACCATCATAGCAAGCTTTAATAATACCTTGTGTTAAAGCTAAATCTTCATGGTAAAAAACGGGAACAACGGGATACTTTGCGATAAGTTGGTCAACCGTTGCACTATCAAAAAGGGCCATTTTATATTTCTTAATTAAAATTGAGAGGATTGATAAACAATAGTAGAAATCCTGTAAAGAATTTTCTCAGTGATTTCAATACTTATAAAAACTTAGCCAATAGATTTTCTACTTGTTCTACGCTTTGTTTTGTTGCATCGCCATATTCATTTAGTTTACCAAATGCTGCTGCGGCTGCATAATTAATGACTTCTTGAGGCGATTTTTCATTATATAAACCATAAATCAAACCTCCCATAAAACAATCACCACTACCCACTTTATCTACTACTTCGTCAATGGTAAAAGTCGGAGAAACGTATTGTTGTCCGTTGGTAAAAAGTGTAGTATAATACAAGATACCCTTTGGCGGAGCGTCAAAACGGAACGTATGCGCTACCACAGAGCATTGAGGATATTGCTTTTGAATAGCTTCTGCCGTTCGAATACTATGTGCTAAATACTCTTCTTGCGTTGAATCGGGGTTGATACTTGCCTCTACAGGAATACCCAAGAGCCAATCGGCTGCCCAAATATTACCCATGATTACGTCGCAGTATTGCGCTAAGCGTGGCATGATTTCGACAGGTTGTTTGCCGTATTTCCAAAGCTTTGCACGATAGTTGAGGTCAACCGACACGGTAATACCCTTACTTTTGGCAATCTTCAAAACCTCTTCACACGCATCCACTACATCCTCGTTCAAAGCTGGACTAATTGCACTGAAATGAAACCAAGATACGTTTTCGAGAATGCTCTCCCAATCTACTTTACCAGGCGCTAAAGTCCAGAAAGCCGAATGAGCACGGTCATAGATGACCCCTGCATTTTTGAGGTCAGCACCTTGAGGAAGGTAATAAGTACCTATTCTATCGCCAAAGCAAGGCATTTTATCAGCAGAAATACCTTTTTCTTCGATATACTGCTTCAATTCAACCGAAAGCTGGTTATCGGGCAATACACTCGTGTATTGCACAGGCACATTCCAATTGGCTAAAGCCGTGGCCACGTTCAATTCGGCACCACCAACAAACACGGGCATGGTGGCATTTTTAATCCATTCACCACCCAACTGTGGAGAAAAACGTAAAAGAATTTCTCCGAAACAACACACTATTTTTTGCATATATCTATTTTAAAAAGCGGCTAGATACCTCTGAGATACCTAGCCGAGTCAATTAAAATCCGAAGTATTCTTTGGCGTTGTTGTAACAAATATCTTGAACCATCTTTCCAATCCAAGGAATATCGTTAGGCAACTCACCATTTTCAACGTCGTTACCTAATATATTACACAAAATTCGTCTAAAATACTCATGACGAGGGAAAGAAAGGAAACTACGAGAATCTGTCAACATACCTACAAAACGGCTCAACAAGCCCAAATTTGAAAGCGCATTGATTTGTTTTTCCATACCATCTTTTTGGTCGAGGAACCACCAACCAGAACCAAATTGGATTTTTCCAGCTACAGAACCATCATTGAAGTTACCAATCATAGTAGCCATCAATTCGTTATCGCGAGGGTTCAAGTTGTAAAGGATAGTTTTAGCCAACTGGTTGTTTTCGTCTAATTTTCCCAAAAATTTCGAAAGGGCTTTCCCTTGCTCGAAATCACCGATTGAATCCCAACCTGTATCTGGTCCTAATTCACGCATGGCACGAAGGTTGTTGTTACGCAATGCTCCAAGGTGAAATTGTTGCGTCCAACCTTTTTCCCAGTCCCAAATGGCGAAATGAATCAACATTGCAGATTTGAATTTCAATTGCTCTTCTAAAGTCAACTCACTTCCTCCTTTAATTTTCAGGAAGATAGCAGCGATTTCATCTTCAGTATAATCTTCAGCATAAATTTGTTCAAGACCGTGGTCAGAGAGTTTGCCACCCATTTCAGCAAAGAAATCATGACGCTCTTTCAAAGCACCTAGATATTCTTCCAAAGTGGAAAGACTACGACCTACAACTGCTTCTAATTTTGACACATAAGCCACAAAGTTTGCCACATTTTCAACCGCCATTGCTTTATCTGGACGGAAAGTAGGCAGTACTTTTACCTCAAAACCATCAGCTTTAATTTTTTGGTGATATTCCAAAGAATCAATCGGGTCATCGGTTGTACAAACTACTTTTACATTCATTTTATTCAACAAACCTCTCACCGAATATGCTGGTGTTTGAAGAAGAGCAGTACATTTTTCGTAAATATCTTTGGCAGTCGATGGATTCAAAATTTCATTTACCCCAAAATAACGCTGTAATTCGAGGTGGGTCCAGTGGTACAAAGGGTTACGCATGGTATAAGGTACCGTTGCTGCCCACTGTTCATATTTTTCATAATCCGACTTATCTCCAGTACAATAAGCTTCGTTGATGCCATTTGTACGCATTGCACGCCATTTGTAGTGATCGCCGTACAACCAAATTTGGGCGAGGTTCTCAAATGACTTATCTTCCGCTATTTGATCTGGGGGAAGATGGCAATGATAATCGATAATTGGCATTTGCTTCGCATACTCATGATACAAGGTACGAGCTGTTTCAGTCTGTAATAGAAAATTGTCGTCTAAGAAGTTTTTCATCTTTTGAAATTGATAGTAGTTCAAAAAAATTGCTTAAAGTTAGCTGACTCAAGCAAGAGACTGTATTTGGATAATATTTTTGGCTGTCGGCTTTGAGCTTTCGGCTGT
>NZ_JBMLSD010000353.1:0-15427 GCF_049240685.1 Flectobacillus sp. | reverse complement strand
CAAGAGACTGTATTTGGATAATATTTTTGGCTGTCGGCTTTGAGCTTTCGGCTGTCGGCTGTGAGCTATCGGCTTTGAGCTTTCGGCTTTGAGCGTTCGGCTTTTGGTAATGATTTTAGAAATCCTGTTCTTGCCTAAAATAGGTTGCCTTTGAGGCAAGAACAAAAAAAACTCCTCACTCAAAACTCCAAACTCATCACTTACAAAGAGACTCCACGTTTCCAAGGAATAAAATCATCGTGTCCAAGCGCTACAGCTTTAGGTGTGTATTCACCCGAGGCTGTTTTGATACAATATTCCAATAACTCTTCGCCCATTTCTGCAATCGTTTTTTCTCCTGTAATAACCGTTCCTGCATTAATGTCAATAATATCTGACATTCTTTCGGCCAAGGCAGAGTTAGAAGAAATTTTTAAAACAGGACAAATTGGATTCCCCATTGGATTGCCTAAACCTGTTGTAAACATAATTACATTGGCCCCCGAACCAGCCAAGCCTGTCGTACATTCGGCATCGTTACCAGGGGTACAGAGCAAGTTTAAACCCGCTTTGGTGGCTTGTTCGGTATAGTCCAATACATCATATATTGGCGAATTTCCGCCTTTTTTAGCGGCACCTGCCGATTTCATAGCGTCGGTAATTAAGCCATCCTTGATATTTCCTGGAGAAGGATTCATATCAAAACCAGAACCAACTGCCTCAGCACTACGTGCATAAGCTGCTTGAATCGTAGTGAATTTATCTGCTAAATCACCGCTGACACAACGGTTAATCAATTCTTGCTCTACTCCACATAATTCTGGAAATTCAGCTAGCATAACCTTGCCTCCTAAAGCAGAAAGCAAATCTGCACAATATCCTACTGATGGATTCGCAGAAATTCCTGAAAAACCATCCGAACCGCCACATTCTACCCCTAAAGTAATATGTGAGAGCGGTGCAGGTTCACGTTTCGCCTGATTGGCTATTGTCAATCCAATAAAGGTTTGTTTGATAGCCTGACGCAACATTTGCTCTTCGTTTCCGATAGCTTGTTGGTCGAAAATATAAAGAGGCTTTGAGAATTGAGGGTCTACTTTAGCAATGGCGTCTTGCAATAATTTTACCTGCGCATTTTGACAGCCTAAACTCAACACCGTTGCTCCTGCAACATTGGGATGTGTAATATATCCTGCCAACAATTGACATAATACTTGAGCATCTTCACGAGTACCACCACAACCACCAGTATGCGTTAAGAATTTGATACCATCTACTTGTGGAAATAATTTACCACGCCCATTTTCTGTTTGTTCGGTTTCTTCATAAACTAATGCTGAAACATCTACTCCGTTTTTGTAAGCGTTAATCAGGCTTTGCGTATATCCTTGAAATTGTGAAGCTTTAGCATAACCCAATTCGTTCAAAAGGGCATTTTTGATAACTTCTACATTTTGGTTTTCGCAAAAAACCATTGGTACGACCAACCAATAGTTAGCAGAACCCACTCGACCATCCGCACGATGAAAACCGTTGAAAGTACGTCCTTCAAATTTTGAAATATCTGGTTTTTGCCATTCCAAGTTTGGCACTCGCTCACCATAAGATTCGGCTACGTGCTTTACATTGAAAGTAGTAATATGTTCTCCTTGTTGAATAGGCTGGGCAGCCTTTCCAATTGTAAGACCATACATTTTTAACAAATCGCCCGTAGCGAAGTCAAATTCTGCAAATTTATGTTTAACAGGAACATCTGTTTTTAATTCGATTCCTTCTAGCACCTCTCCTTTTTTGAGGTCTGTCAAAGCTACATAGACATTGTCGCTAGGATTGATTTTGATAGCTTTTGCTTTCATTTTTTGAGAATGTTTTCTGGTTACAGAAAAAAATTAATGCTGAATTACGAGTTGCGAATTGTGAAGGTAAAATATGAACCAACAACACTTTACCCCAACTCTTTGCCTATTGTCTAGTGCCTGACAACTTTAATCTAATTTTGCCCCTTAACCCAAGTAATAGTGCAAAATAGAATTTAATTTTTGCGCTTTCGGCTTTCAGGTATGGGCATTCGGCAAAAGCATATCTATCGTTACTAAAAAACATTTTAACACTCTTTGCCTTGTGCCTGTTGCCTTGCCCCTAAAACAAAAAACTTAAATATAATTTTGCGCACTAACTTACCAAGGTATCTTCACCTTTACGTACAAATATTTTCAAGGTAGGCAATACACCTTCGTTGGTCATTTTGAGTAAATATTCTTTTACCATAGCTGCAAATCCTTTGAGAGCTGAAAGGTCTGTTCCCCATAAGAATTTATCAGAAAGTACAGATTCTACTAATTCTTCAGGAGATAATGTAGCCCATTTTTCAGCAAAATAAGCCACTTTGTCGTCCTGAATAAGGTATTTCTCTCCATGGCTTGTACCATAATATTTTCCATCTTCAGCAAGTTCTGCTTTCATAAAAAGCAAATAAGCGGCAAATCCTACCGAAAAATATTCTGGAACACACGGGAAATTTTGATAATACTGTAACAAAGTAGCCAAATTACGCATCTTCATTTTAGAAGTATACTGCATTGTAATGCTCAACCAGTTGTGTTGGATACTATCGTTACGGAAACGGTCTAATACCTGACGACCAAATCGCTCTGCTGTCAAAATTGAGACCTTGTATGGAATAGACGGCGCCAATTCGGCCAACATCAAGTTACTGATAAAGGTACAGAGATATTCGTCCTCCATTCCTTCGGATACTGTTTTGAAACCAGCCAAATAGGCGAGGCCACAGCTCAAAGTATGTGTTCCGTTCAACAATCTTAATTTCAACTCACGGTACAAATCAATATTGGGCTCAACAATCACCCCTTCATCAACCTGTCCAAATGAAAGTACTTCTTTTACATGTTCATCCCCCTCGATTGCCCAAAGTCTGTACACCTCCGAAACAATCAATAATTGGTCTGTATAACCCAATTGAGCTTCAATCGCCTCTTTTACCTCTGGTTTTGGTTTGCCAGGCACAATACGGTCTACCAACGAATTACAGAAAGTGGTAGATACTTCTAACCAATCCAAAAAGTCGGTTTCCAAAGAATTCAAATGTGCTAATTCCAACACGATTGATTCCAATTTTTTACCATTGTCAGGAATCAACTCCGTAGGTACAATCACCAAGCCTTTTGATTTGTCGCCATTAAATGCCTTATATCTTTCATACAAAAATGCTAGTAACTTTCCTGGGAACGATACAGGAGGCTGATTGTTACTAATATCATCTTGTACCAATTGAATTCCAACTTCAGTAGTATTTGAAATGACAATTTGCATTTCGGGGTTGTGCGCACATTCTAAGACTGCTTTCCAATCTGATTGCGCTGAAATCACACGGCTAATCGCCGAACTCAAAGTGTATGCTTCGATTTGTTCTCCTGCCTGTACCCCACGCTCACAAATCGTATATAAGCTATCTTGTTGGTCAAACTCATCGGATGCCCCAGATGTAGATTTTACCACCACAATGCGTCCGTTAAAAACGCCTTGCTTGTTGGCTTTGTCAATAAAATAATCTGGCAAACCACGGAGCAATACTCCTGTACCAAATTGCAATACCTTTTCTGGAAGATTGAGGTCGTTAAGGTTTGGTAAATTCACCGCACATTGAGGCACAATTGAATCCAATTGTGAAAAAGAAATATCTTTCATAGCAGTCGTTTTATTCTAAAGGCGTTATGCCCAAAAATGATATTATTCCAAGGATACGTTTAAAACTCTGTAGTTTTGTAAAATAAGTTTATATCAAATGTTTAGCACCTGCAAGTGAATAGGAGAATGTTTTTACGCAATCGTTTTCGGCATCGTTCCCGAAAATCATTCTCTCAGTCAAATTTCCACAACTCTGCGGTATATCGCTTAATCGTCCAGAAAATAGAATTTGTATTTTTTCAAGAATAGAAACTTATTGAGTTATGAGCGAGGAGTTTTTTGAGTGAGAAGTTTTGAATTATGAATTTTGAGTTAAAAGTTTATGCAGGATTTCCAATAATTGCGGATTTGGGATTTCTGATTTCGGAAATAAAGTAAAATACCTCTATTTTTACAAAACATAAAAGATTATACTTCCGAAATCCAACATCCGATATCCGAAATAGACAGTTTTAGAATCCTTCCGTACAGTTCTAACTCAGGATTCACAATTCACAACTCCGCGCTCAAAACTCATCACTCAAAAAAAAGGCGGTAGTAAGATATTCTCACCACCGCCCTTGACTTACTTTTTAATCGTTGCTTGTTTTAAAAGCCATTCTGTTAGATATTTAGCAGCCTTGAAGTTTTCGTATTGTAAAGGAAGACGTTTGCCATTGAGGTACTCGTTGTAAATCCAAGGGTCGCCTAATACAAAAACAGTTCCTTTACCCACTTTAGCTGTCGCCATGATTACATCGCCACCTTCTTCCAAAATAGGTTTGGCTGGTGCTTTTGTTTCCAAGGTTACCAATTCTTTTACATAAATCTTCTTCACATCCTTGAAAATAGGATGATTGTTAAGCTCAAACTTACCTTGCTCAAATTGGTCATTTTTCACCATATTGCGGTTTTTATTGGTAAAACTAATACCAAAAGCCTTCGTTAATTGGTTGAAATGCTTAATTTCTGCGTTAGAGGTATCGTTGGCCAGCAAGACCAATACGCCACCTGCCTTTACCCAATCAGCAATCACTTTTACGTCCTTCTCTTGAATATAATTTGGTGCTGGAGTTTCTTTTGGTGTGTCAGGATCAACAATAATAAATACGCTTGAGTTTTTCAGATTTTGAGCACTTGGCGCTTCTTCCAAAGTACCTAATTTAGCCCCATATTCACTGAATATTTTTCCCCAAAGCGAATAACCCGAATCTTTACGGTCATACCAAGTGTAGTGATAGGTTTCTTTTTCGCCTGTAAATCCTTTACGATATTCACGGTTGAAGAAGTTATCTAGCATCACTGTTTTGCCTTTGCCAATTGACAAAGTAGGAAATGTCTCCATTTCAATACTTGCCATAATAAAAGGGCCAACCCCTTTTAAATCGTCCTGACGGATTTTTTCACTTAAATAATATTCGTAGCTACCATCACGATAAGGAGTGCCACCTAAACCAGACACCTGTACCGTTTTTTCTAAGTGAATCAAACCATTAGCATCTGTAGAAATAAAGTTTTTCAAGATACCTTTATATCCTTTCTGTGCCGCTACCATATAGGCTGGGCTCAAATAACCTAACCTAACTCCTTTGACCATTGAATATACAAACATCGATGAACCAGAGGCTTCTAAGTAATTGCCTTTTCCACCAATTTTATCAGTTACCTGATACCAACAACCTTCTTTAGGATCCTGATACTTGATAACGGCTGGAATGATACGTTGTAAAATAGCCACTAATTCGCCACGACGAGGGTGATTAGCAGGGATATAATCCAAAACATCTACCAATGCCATGGTGTACCAACCAATTGCACGGCTCCAGAAGTTGGGAGATTTACCTGTTTTAGGGTCTGACCACTTCTGCTCACGGCTTTCGTCCCATCCATGATATAGTAAACCAGTCTTATCGTCACGACCATTTTTTTCCATCCAAACAAACTGATTGATGATATCATCAAAGTTTTTAGAAGGGCCAAACATGGCTGTATATTCTGCATAGAAAGGCTCTGCCATATACAAGCCATCTAACCACATTTGGTTTGGATAGCGTTTTTTGTGCCAAAAACCACCCTCTTTGGTACGAGGTTGTTCGTGCAACTGCTTCATCAAATTATCAGCAGCCAAGCGATATTTCTCTTTACTTGTTTCATGATACAAAGTCAACAACAAACGACCTGGCGTAATCATGTCGAGATTGTAATCATCAAGCTTGTAAGTACGAATATTTCCTTTTTCATCCACAAACTGGTCTACCACCTGTTTGATGTAACGGAAATATTTTGCGTCGCCCGTATGATACCAAGCGTTTTCGAGTGACTTCATCATCAAGCCCATTTCGTATTCCCAATGAGCGTTTTTCTTTTCAGCACTGTAAGTAATGGTATCCTTGTGAACGGTCAGCATGGTATTTGCCATTCGTTCTGACCAAGGTAGCGACTGCTGTACCTGAGCAAAAGCCGAATTCGCCATCAATGCGCAAACTGTCAATATTTTTGCAGTTGTTTTGAACATAGGTTTTGTTTTTTGAATGTTTTAGAATGTTTTGAGAGATACGTTCTATTGAATCCTTGTGACTTTAGTTTCCATAAAGAGCATCTTTTTATTTAAAGATACCCTTTATGAAGTTATCTCACGAGCTTATTTACTTCTTCAAAAGAACACTTGAAGGTACTTTTTCTCCAAGTTCAACGTCTTTTTTAGCTTGCTTGGTATCTGTATTAACCAAACGAATACTTTTGTTACGTTCTCCCGTAATTTTCAATAATAAGTCAGTCGAAGCGCCTTTATACTGAATATTGTCTAAGGTAATTTGCTGTCCATTCTGAATTTGAATAGTTGTAGCATCTTTTGAAAGAATACTCACATTTTTTAAATTGATATTCTCAGCCTCTGTACAAATCATGCCTTTATCAGATTCCAAAATTGCATCCTCTAACCACACATTCTTGACAGGCATTTCGGGCAAACCTCTAATAAACAACGCTTTTTCGGCACCACGACATACGATGTTTTTCATGTAAAAATCCTTAAACAGTGGCGTTCCTGCTCCTACTGGCTCGAATTTAATTTCTGGGATATCTGCTTTTTCTCCATACACAGGCACGGGGTCTTTAGCAGCATAATACATATCAAACAAAATTGCTTCGCCAGGGATATTGGTCATACCAATGTCGCTGATATAAATATTTTCGACTACGCCACCACGACCACGTGCCGACTTAAAGCGCAAACCAATATCTGTTCCCATGAAAGTACAGTTATTGACAAACATATTTTTGACACCGCCAGACATCTCGCTTCCAATCACAAAACCGCCATGAGCATGATATACAAAACAATTATTAATCAACACATTTTCGGTAGGCACACCACGCTTGCGACCTTCCTCATCACGACCCGATTTGATACAAATACCGTCGTCGCCTACGTCAAAAGTACAGTCTTCAATCAAAGCATTTTTGCATGATTCCAAATCTATACCATCACCATTTTGGGCATACCAAGGGTTTTTGGCTTTTACACCTTTCAAGGTAATATTATCGCACAACAAAGGGTGCAAACACCAAGCTGGTGAATTTTGAAAGGTTATCCCTTCAAGCAACACGTTCGAACAACGTGTAAGTGACAACATATTTGGACGAAGGAAATCTTTGATATATTCAAAATCTTTTACCTCTTTTCCATCTTTCAACACACCCGGCAGCTGTACTGTAGACCCCAAATATGACTTCTGTGTTGGGTACCAGTTGTTTTTATCAGGACTCAACAAACCACCAGAAGCAACGAGTTTTTCCCAAGCACCTTGTGTCATTTTTGAACGTTTTACAGGACGCCACGCATCGCCTGCGCCATCCAACACGCCAAAACCTGTAATTGCTACGTTTTCTAAATCAATACCATATATAGGAGCTTGACAACGTGCAGCAGTCAAGCCTTCGTAAGTAGTACGAATCAAATCAAAGTCTTCAAAACGATTGCTAAATTGAATCAAGGCACCTTTACGCAAATGCAAGTTAACATTGCTTTTCATCACAATTGAACCCGTCAACCAAACGCCAGCTGGAACAATTACCGTACCTCCCCCTGCTTCGCTACAGGTAACAATGGCCTTGTTGATAGCTTTTGTATTTAGCGTTTGTCCGTCTGCGATAGCGCCAAAGTTTATGATATTAAAAGTATCTTTTTTGAAAACTGGTGTTGAAACCTTTGGCAATTCGTAAACAAATTTGGTTGGATAAACCGACTTTTTGAAAAATGATTTCAAAGGTAAATCCAATGACGCCATCTCCTCACATACTAGGCTTGCCATAACCTCAGCGCCGTATCTTGAAAAATGTGTATCGTCAGAAGCTCCGTCTTTGAAGCGAGGATATACATTTTTAGGATAATGTAAAAAAAGCTTTTTCGAACCAGATACACCATGTTGTTCAATCACTTTTTGTGATTTTTGGTGTAAATCAATCATGGGTACTTTCAACTCTTTTGCCAAGGCCTTTACTACATCTGGATAGTCTTGATGTTGGTCCACAAACTTGCCAGCTTCATCAAATTTGCGGCGCATCACAGGCGTAATCAACACGGGATTGCCACCTTTAGCACGAGTTTCGTTAACAAAACGAGTAAGATTCTGTTTGTAAAGCGTTTGAGAAGGAGCCGAGCGAGTTGTATCATTTACTTTTTGGTCATTGTGCCCAAACTGAATCAAAACCCAGTCGCCTTTTTTGACTTTATCAATAACCGTTTTCCAGCGACCTTCGTTAATAAAGCTTTTGGTACTACGGCCATTGACTGCATGATTTTCAATTTTGATTTCATTGGTAAAAAACTCAGGCAAGACCATCCCCCAACCTGTTTCTGGAGCAGCATTCGCTGCCTTATCAGCCATGGTTGAGTCGCCACACAAAAAAACGGTATGACGAGTATCTTCAAGCTTGAAGCTGAATAAAGTAATAAGAGAGATTGTAAATAAAAGGACTTTTTTCATTAGTTATTATTTATTTGAAACTCCTAATAGAGCTACCCTCGAGGAGTTCTTCTGGCAATTGAGTAATTATGTGATTAAGTGATACAAAATGCTTTTTCAGAAAATACTAAGTTAGTGCGCAAAATAAAATTTAATTTTTCAGCTTATAGCTTTCAGCAATCGGCAAAAACATATCTCTTGTTAGTAAAAAACATTTTAACACTCTTTGCCTTGTGCCTGTTGCCTGTTCCCTAAAGCACATAAATAAAATCTAATTTTTCAGCAACACTTAATTAAAATCCCAGTCAGAATTACTGAAATTTCCTTGGCTTTCTCCCTCCCAAAAGAAGGGAGAAGCTAGATTTAGGTTTAGAGGGTTCAAACTATCTATCCAAAAACTAATTATACATACGATGGCTATTTAAGTTGTTCCCTAAAGAACACTGTATCTCTGAATATTTCTTTTGACTTTTTCAGGGAAATAGTAGTAACAATACTACCCAATAGTTGCTGTAAGACGACGTCAAGTTAGAATTGTCCAAATCTAAGGACAAATTTTTACAGAAAAATATTTACGCAATCGTTGTCGGTAACGTTGTCAAGCTATCAGGATTTTTGATTTATTTAATAATATTTGGGATATTACCTTGAAAATTGTAGATTAGAACAGTTTTACAGAGAAGGAAGTTATCTTTGTGAAAAATTGTACAAAAACAAGATTAGCTTTGGAAACCGCAACTATAAAAGATATTGCAAAGGCACTTAATTTATCGACCTCCACAGTTTCGAGAGCGTTGAGAGGAAGTTATGAAATCAATCCTGAAACCAAAAGAATTGTATTGGAATGTGCCGAAAAACTAAACTATCGCCCCAACCCTATTGCCTTAAGTCTCAAAGAAAACCGTAGCCGCGCTATCGGGGTAGTTGTACCCGAAATTGATAATCCATTCTTTTCGCAGGCTATCAACGGTATTGAAGCTATTGCCTACAATCGTGGCTACCATGTAGTAATTTTTCAAAGTCATGAATCCTATGACCGTGAGGTGGTCAATATTCAACACCTTGCCTCGCGTCGTGTTGATGGTGTACTTATATCTCTTTCTGGACAAACAACTCACGTTGAGCACCTCAAAGAATTACATAGTAAGGGAATGCCGATTGTATTTTTTGATAGATTTTCAGATGAAATTGACACCCATAAAGTTGTAGCCGATAATTATCAGGGAGCATTTGATGGCACCGAGCATCTCATCAAAACTGGCAAAAAATATATTGCACATCTGGCTGCTTCTCCTACGCTTTCTATCACTCGTGAGCGCATTGGCGGCTACAAAGCTGCCTTAGAAAAACATGGTATTCCTTATAACGAAGACTTTGTAAAATACTGCAATTTTAGCATTGAGGATATGGAAAAAATTATCGATGAGTTGTTGTCGCAGCCTATTCTCCCTGATGCGATCTTTACCGTAAGCGACCGCCTAGCCATGGCGTGCTTGAAGATTTTGAAAAAACGAAATATTCGTATTCCTGAAGATATGGCATTGATGGGCTTCACCAACCTCAAAGTAGCAGAATTACTTTCTCCATCTTTTACCTCGGTTATCCAACCAGCTTTAGAAATGGGACAAAGAGCGGCAGAATTACTGTTGGATATAGTAGAAAAGAAAAGCAAAAACCCTGTTTACCAAACTGTTACACTTCCTACAGAGTTGATTATTCGCGATTCTACCAAAATAGTTTCAGACTAATCTTTAGTAATAAAATAAACATGAGTCATCCCTAATTTAGCGATTGAGTGATTGAGCAAATTAGAGATTAGGTTAAAATTTAGATTCTCCCAATAGAGACGCAATGCTTACGCCTCAAACCAAGTAAATCTAGGATGATAGCCTCAAAAAAGGGGTCGGAAAATATATTCCGCCCCCTTTTTTATGAAAATTATGGAGGATAATCCCAATCTTAAAATTTGGGATGACTCATGTTTATTTTGCACCTGTTTCTGTGTTTTTATGAATATTTTTCATTTGATAAAGTAGAAAAAAAGAATCCTTCCCTTTCCTTATTGAATAATCAGTTGAATCTAGTAGGCAGTCAAAGCCCATTTTATCTAAACATCATGAAAAAATTAAGCATCACACTTTTATTCTTAGTTATGGCGACATTGGGAAGTATTGCACAGTCAAAAGATGAAAAAGCAGTAGCCGAATCGGTCGAAAAATTGCGTTTGGCCATGATTGACCCAACAAAAGAAGCCCTCGAAAGTATTGCTACCGAGGATTTATCGTATGGGCATTCTGGTGGTAAAATCGAAAACAAAGCCCAATTTGTAGAAGCTTTGGTAAGTGGCAAATCAGATTTTAAATCGATTCAATTGACAGACCAAACTATTAATATTCACGGCAAAACGGCAATTGTTCGTCATAGTTTAGCTGCTGAAACTCTCGACGGTGGTAAGCCCGGTAATGTGAAGTTGTTTATTTTAACTATTTGGAGTAAAGAAAAGGGAGGATGGAAACTACTTGCTCGTCAGGCAGTTAAAAATTTGAATTAAACTATTCCCTACCCATATATTTTAAAGCCATGCTGTCGAAAGCGTGGCTTTTTTAGTTTTTGGAAAAAGTATTTTCTAAAAAAACAAGTACCTTTGATACTCCCATAATTATCAATAGCATACCTGATGAAAACAATATTTATTGGTTTGTTAGCTACAATCAGTAGCTGCATCATTTCACATTCGATTTTAGCACAATCTTGTGGTTGTAATTTTACGATTACTAAAAGTGGCGCATACAGTCCAAGTAATATGAATGCACAACCAGGGCAAACTATTTGTGTACAAGCTGGTACTTATACCAACCTTTCATTCAACAATTTTCAGGGAGCTGAAAACCAGCCAATTATTATTAAAAACTGTGGTGGGCAGGTAATCATCCAAAATACCACTAATGCTATAGGCTTTAATTTTTCAAAAAGTAAACATCTAAAGCTTTCGGGCACGGGTGACGCCAGTATCAATTATGGCTTTAAGGTTACGGGTACAGGCAACAACAGCCGGGGCGTAAATATAGCCGACAAAAGCAGTAATATTGAAGTAGAAAAAGTAGAAATTCAGAATGTTCAAGGTGCAGGTATTATTGCTCGCACCGAGCTGGCTTGTGACAGTACCACATGGCGAGATTACTACACGATGTCGGCTATCAAAATACATGACAATTACATACACGATGTAGTTGGAGATGGGATTTCTGCTGGCGAACCTTCCTATGGAGCTCCCAAAACCATTACCTGCAGTGGGGTAAGCATTTCGAAATACACGCATCTTATTATTGGATTAGAAATTTATAATAATATTTTTGAAAGAACTGGCGGAAAGGGTATTCAATATGCCAATGCTCCCGATGCCCAAGTACATCATAACTTGATTAAAAGTTGTGGAAAAGTACCTAGTTCAACCACACTCAACAACGCCGTGGCGATGAACGGTGGAGCGGGAGGTAACTTTTATAACAATACTATTCTCGACGCTGAAGGTTCGGCAATCGTCATGTTTGGTTTTTTGGGGAATCAAATGATTTATAACAACCTTATCGTAAGACCAAAAGGTAATGCAATCTTCTCGGATTCTCGTCCTGGCTCTATCCCCGATACCTATCTTCGTATTGCGCAAAACACGATTATTTCACCTCAAACAGAAGCCTTGAAATTGTACAGCACTATCCATAACTATGAGATTGTGAACAATATTATGCTACAATCTGGTCTGGGAAAATTCATAGCGCCTCTATCTTCTTCTGTAAGAATCAATGCTCGAAAAAATTATCTCAATGGCGTAGTAGATGCCTCTTTTTATGAAAATACTAGTACCGAAAATTATCGCCCGCTGAGTCACGCGCCTGTAATTAATAAAGGAGAAAACCTAAGTACTTGGGGTATCACAACGGATATTTCAGACCAGCCTCGACCAAATGGTGGTGACTTTGATATTGGCTGTTTTGAATCGGCATCGGCAGTGGCAACGCATTTACCGAATTCATGTGATTATACGGTTATTCAAAGTGGTGATTATTCAGCATTAAATTTAAGTGCAAGCGCTGGCAATACCGTTTGTATTCAGGCGGGGACTTATACAGGGCTCAAATTTATCGGGCTTAATGGGACTGCCAGCGAGCCAATTATTTATAGAAACTTAGGTGGTCAAGTAGTTTTTCAAAATACAACTAACAATCAAAGCGGCTTAAACTTTGATAATTGTCGATATTTTAAAGTAACTGGCACAGGCGATCCAAATGTATATTATGGAATAAAAGTAGCACAAACAGGCTCGGGTGGAATGGGTATTACAGTTGGTGGCAAAAGTAGTGACTGCGAAATTGAGCATGTCGAAATATCTAATACTGGTTTTGCAGGCATCATGGCAAAAACTGACCCCAATTGCGATTCGAGCACATGGCGAGGAAACTTCACCATGTATAATGTCAAAATTCATGATAATTATATTCATGATGTTCCGGGTGAAGGCTTGTATATTGGTAATTCTTTTGCTGCTGATGGTATGACTGTAATCTGCAATGGAACAAGCAGAGCCATTCTTCCACATGATATTTATGGCTTGGAGGTATACAATAATCAGTTAGAACGCACTGGCTGCGAAGGAATTCAGTACGGCTGTTCGGTAGATGCTCTGGTGCATGATAATACATTGATTGATGCAGGAATCAGTCCGTTTGCCAACTACCAATCCAACGGAATACAAATAGGCGGGGGCTCAGGAGGTTTATGTTATAATAATACTGTTGTGAATGCTAGAAGTACGGGCATTATTATGGTGGGATTTTTGGGCAATCAGTCGGTATTTAATAATGTCATTGTTAATTCGGGTTACAATGGAATTTTTGCAGATTCACGCTCTTGCTCTATTCCTAATACCTACTTAAGAATAGCCAACAACTCAATTATTGGTTCGGCGAGTGATGCCATCAAACTCTACAGTTTAATCCATACGCACGAGGTAGTTAACAATTTAATTGTTAATCCAGCCACTGGAAAATATATCGTCAAATTAGGTTCTCCTGTGATAGTTAATGAGCGTAATAATTTTAAAACTTTGGATATTAGTCAAGCCCAGCTCAATAATCCTAGTAATGGAAATTATTATCCAATACTTGGTTCACCTTTGGTCAACACGGGTGAAAGTCTATTGCCATGGGGTATTTCGATTGATAGAGATAACAACGCAAGACCGTATGGTAGTACGCATGATATTGGCGCATTTGAATTAATTCCTCCTGGAGGTTGAGCATATAGATAAACTTTCATTTTTCCTCATGTTGTGATTGTATTTGATGTCACTTCATGAGGATTTTTATTTTAAAAATAGACAAGTATCATCTCTTAAATATTGGGAAAATGATTTTTTTTATTGATTTTTAACAAAAAAGTAACATTTAAGTATTTCTATATTACCTAACTCACGCATGCAAAATATTGTTGTCAAAGAAGTTATAAGTCCAAGCGATCTCAAAACATTCGTCTATCTTTCAGAAAAAATACATGAGAAGCGCGCCAATTGGGTTCCTCCTATCTATAGCGACGAATGGATTTTCTTTGATCACAAAAAAAATCCTGCCTACGAAGTAGCTGATACCATTTTATTTTTGGCATATATCAATAACCAAGCTGTTGGTAAAATCATGGGTATTATTCATCGCGAATACAACGAACTTCAACAAACTAAAGAGGCTCGTTTTTTCCATTTGGATAGTATTGAGGATATCGAGGTCGTCAAAATGCTTATAAATGCCGTCCAAAGTTGGGCTAAAAATCAGCAAATGGAAACCTTGGTAGGCCCATTTGGTTTTTCAGACAAAGACCCTCAGGGCTTTCAAATAGAAGGTTTTGAGCATTTACCCGTTATCGCCACGGCTACAAACCCACCTTATTTACCTCAGTTTTTGGAAAAATTGGGTTTCAATAAATTGACAGATTGTGTGGTTTACAAAATTGATATTCCTGCTGAAATACCTTTATTTTATCAGAGAATTTTCGACAGAGCGCAACGTAATTCCAAAATAAAGCTCCTTAATTTTACGTCCAAAAAAGAACTAAAACCTTATGTAGTGCCAATATTTCGGTTGGTAAACGAAACCTATAAAGACTTGCTGGGCTTTGTACCGCTTTCGGAAGCCGAAATGCAAAAAATTGCTAAATCATATCTCCCAATTCTTGACCCTGATTTTGTCAAAATTATAGTTGATGAAAAAAATGAGCCTATTGCTTTTGTGGTAGGCTTACCAGACATGAGTAAAGGTTTGAAAAAAGCTCGTGGTAGATTATTCCCTTTTGGTTTTATTCATATTTTGTTGGATGCACGAAACAACAAGCAATTGGATTTGTTATTAGGTGCTGTTAAACCCAACTACAGAGGTTTGGGATTAACTACGCTTTTGGGCGTAAGCATGATACAAGCTGCGCAAAAACGGAAAATGGAATTTATGGATACGCATTTGGTTTTGGAAACCAATCATACCATGCGCGGAGAAGCTGAGAAGTTGAATGGGGAGGTTTATAAAAAGTATAGAATTTTCCAAAAAGCCATTCTTTAGTAATTATGAGTGATGAATTGTGAGTGATGAATTGTGAATGTAAAATTTTAATTACCAATATCTTACATCTTCAATTGGTCAAATCTTATTTTAGGGACAAGGCAACAGGCACAAGGCAAAGAGTGTTAAATTGTTTTTACTAACGATAGATATATTTTTGCCAAATACCTAGGGCTGAAAGCAAAATATTTTTAA
>NZ_JBMLSD010000352.1:0-23346 GCF_049240685.1 Flectobacillus sp. | reverse complement strand
ACACAAAACTTAAATATAATTCTGCACGAATACTTAAGTGTCAAGTTATGAAAATATTACATTCACAATTCACACATTCAAAATTCTACATTGATTATAATCCTTGTGCGGTACGTTGGATAAAGGCTGTTAAGTCTGAACCAGTCAACAAGTTTTGAGACAATAACGCAAGATCATATACTTGTTTGGCCAAACGTTTTTGTTCGCCTTCCTCCTCTGTTTTCAAAATTTTATTAATCAAAGGATGATTGGCATTAACAGCGATAATATAATTGTTTGGCATCGCTCCAAACATACCCATGCCACCACCAAGTTTTGACATATCGCTCATACGGCGCATAAATTCATTTTGCGTCACAATCGCAGGAAGTTCGTCAACTGGCATAGCCTCTACTTGAACCGACTTATTTTTGTCGTTGATTACCTCGTCAAAAATCTTTTTAACGGTTTCTTTTTCTGAATCTGAAAGTACAGCTTCTAAGGCAATGCCTTTATCAATTAATTTTTCTACAGTATCGGCATCCACACGCTTGAGGTTAGTTTTGACCAATTTGGTTTCAAGCATATTGATAAAGTGGCTATCTAATACTGTGTCAAGTTTCAACACATCGTAGCCACGTTTGGTTGCAGATTGGATATACCCATCTTGAGCCTGCAAATCAGTAGCATACAAGTATACTACGTCATCATTTTTATCTTTTTGATTTTCTTGAGCAAACTCGGCGTATTCGTTTAGCGTGTAGTATTTGCCAGTAGTGCTTTGAAGTAAACAAAAGTCTTTAGCTTTATCATAGAATTTCTCATCTGAAATCATTCCATATTTTACAAAAAGACCAATGTTTTCAAATTTTTCCTCAAAACCTGAACGATCGTTTTTAAACAAATCATTTAGTTTTTCGGCAACTTTTCTAGTAATATAGTTGTTGATTTTCTTCACGTTTGCATCAGCCTGCAAGAAACTTCTTGATACATTGAGAGGAATATCAGGAGAGTCGATTACCCCGTGCAAAAGCATCAAAAATTCAGGAACTACATCTTTTACTTCATCTGTAATAAATACTTGACGGCTGAATAACTGAATCTTCTCTCTTTGTAACTGCAACTCATTTTTCACTTTAGGAAAATACAGGATACCAGTCAAATTGAACGGATAATCTACATTGAGGTGAATCCAGAAAAGCGGTTTTTCCGACATCGGATAAAGCTCCTCATAGAATTTCAGGTAATCCTCATCTGACAGCTCCGAAGGGGATTTTGCCCAAATTGGCGTAGGGTTGTTTACAATTGCTTCTTCAAATTCAATTTCAATTGGAAGGAATTTGCAGTATTTATCAAGGATTTGTTTTAGTCTAAAACTTTCGAGAAACTCAAGCGAATCATCGGCTACATAAAGGATAATATCAGTACCTCTTCTTTCGCGAGTAGCTTCAGTAATTTCAAACTCAGTTGAACCATCACAAGTCCATTTCACAGCCTGCGAATTGTCTTGGAAAGATTTTGTAATAATATCAACTCTCTCAGCTACCATGAATGCCGAGTAGAAACCAAGACCAAAGTGACCAATAATAGCTTTTTCATCACCTTTGTCTTTGTATTTTTCGACAAACTCAGTAGCACCAGAAAAGGCAATTTGGTTAATGTATTTTTTTACCTCTTCGGCAGTCATACCAATCCCCGAATCAGAAATAGTGATAGTTCGAGCATCCTTATCAAAACTTACTTTCACTTTCAATTCTCCTAGCTCGCCTGCATACTCACCGATAGCAGATAGGCGCTTCAGCTTTTGAGAAGCATCAACAGCATTTGAAACTAACTCTCGTAAGAAGATTTCATGGTCTGAGTACAAAAACTTCTTGATAATAGGGAAAATGTTTTCGGTATGAATCGAGATGTTACCTTTTTCTTGCATGGTCATTTTGTCATTAATTATTTATAGTAATACAAACCAGATATTCGTAGAATGACGTCGTAATCGACATAGCGATATTGACAAATACAATTCCAAAACTGCATAAAGTGCCAAATTGTCAGCGCTCACGTATAAAGTACTGCCACTTAATAAAATATATGCATAAAATTTTGTCATAGTCAAAAAAAATAGCTTGTTTTGTAGCATTAAAAGCTAATATCGGATAAGATAGGTGCTTCGCTCGCAAATAATAAATTTATATACTTCCTTTCGTAACCTTAATTGGTATCCTTTCGGTTAGTGCTCTTTTCAGAGTACTGGTTGTGTCTTATTGTATTTCAGAAATTTTTATTAAAGCAAAATTTTGGCATAGTTTTGGCTTTGCAGGCTGGTCACATTTTTAGTAGTTTGTCCTACAAAATTATATTGACTAATTGTAGTTGAATTTTTATGACAAAGTACGCAAATCGATGATGTGCGCTTGATTTAGTCGTATCAACTTAAGGCTACCAAAGGCTCTAGAATTAAAAAGGGGCTTTGGCACAGTTTTGGAGTATTTTCCATAAAATCTCAAATTATCGAGAAGCCTAAAGTAACTAAATCATGTGAGTCCGAGGTTTGAAAAAACCGGTCGATAAAACAAGATTTTGGTATCCTCCTAAGTAATTAAAACATTAACAAGAAATCGGATGAAAAAAACATTTACATTCGAGACTGGCACTTGTAGCCAAGCGAATCATAGGTTTTCATCGCATTTGCAGCCTAAAGTAGTTAATATCCTAAATGCTTCTGATAGCATATCTGCTGTTATGCCCCTAAGTGAAGATTCACCATTTGTTAATGCTCCTTCTGATTGCTTATTAGGTAGCCAAATACCACAAGGTCCTAGTAGTGAATTTTATCAATTAAACATACAGCAAATGAATCTTTTTACCTACCTGACACGAGCGGCTAATAATCTATTTCAGCTTCGAGGTTTGAACAGCCTGAGTCATTCAGTGTTGTCTAATTCTCGAATGATGAAAGCTGTGTTGAGCTTATGCGGAAGTTGGGGTTTGTCTACTTTAACAAATCTCCCTACTTTTCGTAAGAACAACAGATTGGCAGGACGCTCATTGAATGGTTTTTCTACCCTTCGAACTGTTTTTGCTTCTTTGATCCTGACTGTATTGACAGCATGGACTACCATAGCTAGCCCAGATTTGTCATTGACCGCTAGTATTAGTAATGCAAATCCTAATCCTGGAGATTTGGTTACTTATATTATTAAGTTAAAAAATAGTACAGGCGATAAAGCTACCAATATTTCTGTTAAAGACTTCTTACCAACTACTTTGGAGTCTATCGTGTATTCAAGTCCTGCATCGGGCGTTACCTATGATAATGTTAATAAAAAATGGGTAATCTCTCAACTACTAGGTAATACAGAAATAACGCTTCAAGTTCAAGCAAGAGTAAAAAGTGGCGACCTTGGAAGAGGCATCGCCTATGCTACTTTTGAGGTAGTAGCTCAAACCGAACCTGACTCAGATTCAGTACCAAACAATAAAAATATAAATGAGGACGACCTAGCAGCTGTATGTTTTTCGGTCCCAACTTATTTTTCGAATGGAAGTGTTTTTGAGGTTTCGATACCAGACGGTTTAACGAATGTAATATGGACCCGACGCGTTGGAACTAATGGCGTTGCTACAGCCATCACGGATACCACCTCAGGCTCGGGTGCTTATGTTAAAAAAGGGTGGTTATATGTAGAAAGGATTACAGATTATACAGAGTTTACTTTCAGTGCTGTTAATTCATCATGTCCTGTAACGGGATGTTGTCCAGTAAAGTTTATTCCTGATCCTTTTGGTTCGATAGGAAATTATGTATGGAGTGATGTGAATGCCAATGGTATTCAGGATGCCACCGAAACGGGACTGTCGGGTGTGAAAGTAGATTTGTACACAAGTGCAAATGTTTTTGTAAAAACAGTCACGACAACTTCAACGGGTTATTATTTATTTGATAATCTGACTTCGGGTACTTATCAGGTACGTATTACACTTCCTGCAAAGAGTCAAATCTCTAAAGCTAATCAAGGGAGCGATGATGCGAAAGATAGTGATTTTAATGCACTTGGTCGTAGCCATTTAGTTACAATCAATACGACTTTAGCTGTTACAGATACTTTAAGAAATAATCCTAATGTAGATGCAGGCATTGTACCGTTAGGCTCTATTGGAGACTACGTATTCAACGATAATAATAAAGATGGTATTCAAAACACAGGTGACACTCCTGTAGCTGGATTGAAAGTTTCTTTATTAGATAAAAACGGAAATGTAATTAGTACGACTACTACCAATGCAAGTGGTAAATATGAGTTTATAGTTGCGAGTGGTCAATACTATGTACTATTTGATAAACCAGCAGGTTCTACCTTTACCTTAACGGGAATGGGAACATCCTCTACAGACTCTGACGCTGGAACAGATGGTAAAAGCGCACTTATTACAATAGACGCTACCAAACCTGTTGGTGATCCTGCTCGTGACAATAAAGATATCGATGCTGGTATCATTCCAAGCTGTAATGTAAATACTGGTAGTTTATTGGCAAGTACCTCAACATTATGTTTGCCAGCAGGAGGTTCTTTAACTCTCTCAGCTTCGGTGTCTACTGCGCCAACAGTGCCAACTGGATACACGGTAAGTTATTTGTTGAGCAAAGGTACAACAGGTGTTATTGTACAAACTGCTACAACTCCAAGCTTCTCAGTAAATATCGCCGATGGATATAAAATCCATACTATAGTATATAATACAACAGATATTAATTTAACCACGGCAGTTACCTTAGGAACTACTAAAGTTTCAGACTTGCAAACTACCATTTCAGGTAAATGTGTAGCGCTTGATGCGTCTGGCGTAGGGTTCAATGTAACTGGAAATCCAGAGATGCCAACCGTGGTTGCATCCGCCAGTGCAATTTGTGCGGGCGAAACAGCAACTTTGACGGCAACGGGAACAGGTACTTCATTTAAGTGGTACACATTACCAACCGGCGGAACGGCTTTTGCTACTACGGCAAGCATTCAAGTAAATCCAAGTGCAAATACATTCTATTATGTAGAAACACTCAATGCAAATGGATGTACTAGTGCAAGAAAAAGCATACAAATTACCGTTAATGCCAAACCTACAACACCTACAGTGTTGGCAAGTTTAGCAAACCAATGTACACCTGTAGCAACTACTACAGTGAACTTGGCTTCTGCTATCACTAGCACACCATCTACAACAGGGGGCATATTTGAATGGAGAACTAGTTCGGCTTCAACTTCGGCTTTGGTCTCAAATCCATCTGCGGTAGGTGCTGGTACGTATTATTTATTTGAAAAATCGACAAATGGATGTTATAGTATTCCAGTTGCTGTGACAGTGAATATTACTCCTTGTTCTTGTCCAAATCCTGCAAGCGTTGTTTTGGCATCAATCCCATCACAATGCGTAGGAAGCTTTACTCAACTACAATTGGGCGCTACTTTGAGTGGCGGAGCTACTAGTGGTACATGGACATCGACAGGAACGGGTACTTTTGACAACTCATCTAGCTTAACAGCTAAATATACCCCTTCAGTTGCAGATGCGACAAAAGGAAGTATTGAATTTACCTTTACTACAAACGACCCAGATGGAAGTGCCGCACAATGTTCAGCAGCAGTTTCAAAAACTACCTTTACTTA
Organism: Flectobacillus sp.; assembly: GCF_049240685.1. NCBI lineage: Bacteria > Pseudomonadati > Bacteroidota > Cytophagia > Cytophagales > Flectobacillaceae > Flectobacillus > Flectobacillus sp. The sequence continues at coordinate 17,707 of NZ_JBMLSD010000352.1, read as the reverse complement.
TAAAGCACGACCTTCAGCTCCAATAAACTTATCGGCAAATTCAATTTGCTTGGGCGAATCTACCACACTCACTGCCGATGCTGGAGGTAATACTATCAAATGGTATACAACTGCAACAGGTGGTACTGCGGTAGGAACGGGGTCTATTTTTAATGTAACCCCAACCATTGCAGGAACGATTACTTGTTATGCAGAAGCTGTTACGGCTGATGGTTGTACAAGCGAGAGAGTAGCAATTGATTTTACAGTATACCCTCGCCCTACAACACCAACGGCTACAACAACATTGGCGAATCAATGTTCGTCGGGTGCAACTACTACGGTGAACTTGGCTACTGCTATCACTAGCACACCATCTACAACTGGTGGCGTATTTGAATGGAGAACAGGTCAATCTCCAACATCGGCGTTGGTCTCAAATCCATCTGCGGTAGGTGCTGGTACGTATTATTTATTTGAAAAATCGACAAATGGATGTTATAGTATTCCAGTTGCTGTGACAGTGAATATTACTCCTTGTTCTTGTCCAAATCCTGCAAGCGTTGTTTTGGCATCAATCCCATCACAATGCGTAGGAAGCTTTACTCAACTACAATTGGGCGCTACTTTGAGTGGCGGAGCTACTAGTGGTACATGGACATCGACAGGAACGGGTACTTTTGACAACTCATCTAGCTTAACAGCTAAATATACCCCTTCAGTTGCAGATGCGACAAAAGGAAGTATTGAATTTACCTTTACTACAAACGACCCAGATGGAAGTGCCACACAATGTTCAGCAGCAGTTTCAAAAACTATCTTTACTTACAAAGCACGACCTTCTGCTCCAATAAACTTATCGGCTGATGGTATCTGTTTAGGACAGTCTACCTTGCTAACAGCTGAGGGTCTTGGTAATACTATCAAATGGTATACTACAGCAACAGGTGGTACTTCGGTAGGTACAGGTTCAAGCTTAAGGGTAACTCCAACGGCCGTAGGAACTGTTCAATACTTTGCTGAGGCTGTTACTACAGACGGTTGTATAAGTGATAGAGCAATGATTGCTTTCACAGTTAATAATTGTCAAACCACTGATTTGGCAGTTGTTAAAACAGTTACTGATGTGGCAAGTGCTCAAACTTCACCATCTTATTTAGTAGGACAAACTATCAACTACGCTATTGTAGCCAAAAACTTAGGTAGTTCAAGTGCCTCAAGTGTTAAAGTAAAGGATGTATTACCAGCAAGTTTGTCATTTGTAAGCGCCGAACCTTCAGCTCAATATAATGCTTCAACGGGTGAATGGTCTATTGGAAGCTTGGCTGCTGGTGCGGAGGCAACTCTGAATATTAAAGCGGTAATTTTAGCAAAAGGTAGCATTGTTAACGAAGCTGAAATTTCAAGTCCAAGCGAAGATCCTACTAAATTGGGTAACAATAAATCAAGTGTGACAATAAACGCAATTGAGCTCGCAGATTTGAGTTTAACTAAAACAGTTTCAAATGCAACGCCAAACCTCAATGATGAAATTGTATATACCTTGACAGTTTCGAACCTTGGGCCTCACACGGCAACAAACGTAGAAATTCAAGATGTTCTTCCTGCAGGTTTGAGTTTTGTGTCAAGTACAACTTTAACAAATAATAACGGAACTTTAGTAGGCACCATTCCAAGTATTGCTAAAGACGGAAAAGTAGAATTTACCTTCCGTGCAAAAGTGACTTCTGGTGGTAAGATTACGAATGCTGCTCAGATTACTAAATCTGATGTGAAGGATCCTGATTCAACACCAAATAATGGTACTGACAAAAATGAAGATGACGATAATAGCGTGGATATCGTTACACCAAATATTTGTAATGTTAGTGCTCCAGTGCTAGCTGCTGAGAAAACAACTATTTGTCCAGGTCAATCCGTAATTATTACAGCAGTTGGGTGCTCTTCTGGTCAAATAAAATGGAATACGGGAGAAACTACTGCCTCGATTACTGTAACTCCTACTATTAATACAACTTATACGGCAACATGTACACAAAATAATTGTACAAGTAATCCGTCAAGCCCACTTAGTATTACAGTTACATCACCAACTGTACCATCAATAGTAGCCTCTTCAACATCTATTTGTGGAACAGGTTCAGTCACATTGTCTGCTACAGGTTGCTCAGGTACTGTAAAATGGTATGGTGGTTCACAGGTATTAACTGGCGCATCGGTAACGGTTTCACCAACTACAACAACAACTTATACGGCAACATGTACGGTTTCGAGTTGTGAATCTGCAAAATCACAGGCAGTAACAATCACGGTGGGAACTCCAACTCCTCCAACGATTAGTCCTGCATTATCAGAAATTTGTTCAGGATCTCCATTAACATTAAGTGCGGCAGGTTGTACAGGTGGTACTATTGAATGGTCAAATGGAATGACAGGTTCTTCTATTACAGTAACACCGACAGCTAATACCAATTACACCGCGATATGTAAGCTCGGAACTTGTTCAAGTCCAGCTTCAAATACGGCAAGTGTAACTGTGTCAGAATTTGCTAAACCAACTATTGTGGCATCTAAAACATCGATTTGTGTTGGTGAAACAGTAACCTTGACAGCCACAGGATGTAACGGAACGATTAAATGGTCAGATGGACAAACGGGAGCGACTGTTTCGGTCAAACCTTCGGTAACAACATCTTATACTGCTACATGTGCATCTACAAGTTCGACGTGTCAATCGGGTACATCAAATATAGTTGAAGTAAAAGTAAATAGTGCATCGGTAGAAGCTCCAATCGTGGTATGTGGTGACCAAGAGATTTGTGTGGGTCAAGAAGTGGTATTCTTAGCATTGGGTTGCTCTAATGGTACCGTTAAATGGTCAAATGGAATGACTGGTGCAACTATAACAGTTAAACCAACTATTACTACCGTTTACTCGGCTATTTGTTCGATAGGTTCTTGTGAAAGTACTAAATCGAATGAAAAAGAAATCGTAGTGAAACCTACAGTGGTTGTAAATCTAATTGCATCAGCTGATAAAAATAATGTATGTGCTGGCTCAACAGTTACTTTGACAGCAAAAGGATGTGAGGCTGGTAAGGTAACATGGACAGGCGGCTTGACGGGCTCAACAATTACAGTGAATCCTACTGTAACAACTACATACACAGCTTTGTGTACAGATGTGGCTTGTGCTACAGATGCTAAAGCAACTGTGACAGTCAATGTGGCATCTGATTTGCCAACACCTGTAATTGTAGCAAGCACCACCTCTTCAGTTTGTGCTGGTACAGAAGTTACCTTAACGGCAACAGGATGTACAGCAGACTTGTTGTGGAGTACTGGAGAAACAAGTGCAAGCATTAAAGTTAAACCAACAATTACAACAACCTATACCGTACAGTGTAAATCAAATAGCTGTGCAAGTGCAACTACTAAAACTTCAGCTCCTGTTACAATTTCAGTTGGTTCTGGTGTAGCACCTGTAGTAACGGCATCTGCAAGTACAGTGTGCTCAGGTACACAAGTTACTTTGACAGCAACTGGATGTGGTTCAGGAACGGTAACATGGTCGAATGGTAAAACTGGTGCATCAATCACAGAAACGCCAACTTCAACAACTACCTATTCGGCAACGTGTAGTGGCGCTTCTTGTACAAGTGGAGAATCAAATAAAGTGACAGTGTCAGTTACACCATTGGCAGTTCCAACCATCAGTGTGGTGTGTACTTGTCCTGCTAAGTTTATGTGTCCTGGTAGCTCGATGACATTGGTAGCTTCTGGATGTGAAGGCGGCTCTTATCAGTGGTCAGATGGATTTACTGGTTCAATTCATACAGTAAGCCCAACTCAAACAACGAATTATACAGTTAAGTGTGTTACAGCCTCATGTACTTCTGCTTCATCAGCAGTAACAACAATTACCGTAGGAACGCCAACAGCCCCAGTAATTAGCAGCGATGTTCTTTCGGCTTGTGCAGGCTCTTTAGTTAATTTGACAGCAACTGGTTGTGATGGTGCAGTAATTTGGAGTGACGGTCAAATTGGTACAACGGTTTCTGTAAAACCAACTGTAGCAACGACCTATACGGCAATTTGTAAATTAGATAAATGTGAAAGTGGAAACTCTAACGAATTGACTATTCAAGTTGGTAATTCGGCTACAAAACTATCTACAAAAGACTTAGTGAATACTTGTCCAGCAACAACTGTAGATTTGACATCAGCAGTGTTGTCTACGGTATCATCGGGTAGTACACTTGAATTTAGAACTGGTGCATCAATTACATCATCATTAGTGACGAATCCTCAAGCGGTGTCTACAACTGGTACTTATTATGTAGTAGAGAAGTTTGCTTCGGGTTGTACTTCTGCTCCAGCTGCAATCAATGTGTTTATAATTACTGATTGCTCTACCAAAGATTGCGCTGCAACTCCTGCTTCTGTAAATGCAGGTGCTGATGCTACGATTTGCGATACAAAAGCATATCAATTGAAGGGTGCGTTCTCTGGAGCTGCAAGTTTTGCAACATGGAAATCTTCGGGTACAGGTACTTTTGATAACCCATTATTGCCTACAGCAACCTACACTGCCTCAGCGCAAGATGTTGTTAATGGTTCTGTAAAATTATACTTGACTTCGAATGACCCAGATGGTACAGGACCATGTGTGGCAGCTGTGGATACGATGATTTTAACCATCAATGGAATAAAAGTAAAACCAACAATTTCGGTTACTGGTAACCTTACAGCTTGTACAACAGATTCTGTAGCCTTAAAAGCAATTTCAGGATATCAATATAAATGGTACAAAGTTGGATCAACCAGTGTTGTTTCAACCGCACAAACCATCAATGTAAAAGGAATTGGTAGCTATTACTATATCTTAAGCGACGCTAATGGCTGTACTTCGGTACCTTCTGATACCGCAACGCTGAATCCTCTTGCAGATATCTCAGCTCCAGTGACTAAAAATATCACGATTTTAGCTGGTCAGACTGCTAACTTGAATAGTTTGGTAACATCTTCAACTCCAACAGGTGCAACATTGGTGTTCAAGACTGGTGGTTCTGCAACAGCTAATGATGTAGCTACTCCATCTGCAGTGGGCTTGGGAACTTACTATGCATTCTATCGTACTGCACAAGGATGTTTCTCTGCTGGTTCACCGATTACAGTGAGTACAGATTTGATAGTGATTGATTTGGCTGATATTGGTGTTAGTATATCAACAGATAAAGCAACTTATGCTATAGGAGACACTGTTTTGACTACAGTGAGAATAGTAAACTCTGGTCCAAGAACTGCTAAGGGAGTTGCTCTAAGTGTAATTATCCCAGGAACACTTACCTATGCAAGTCAGACAGGAGGTTTAATCCAAAATGGAAATTCAGTAGGTGTAAATATTGATACACTTGCAATGAATGGTACTAAAACTTACACATTCAAATCAGTAGTAACAAGTACTTCGGAAGCAACGATTACTGTATCAGCAAGCTCTAGTACTGTTGATCCAAATACAGCTAATAACAAAGCTTCAGTTACAATCAATGCTGGTGTTGTGGATCCTAATGCTGCTGATGCTGCCATTGCAATTGTTGCTGACAAAACAGCTATTGGATTAAATGAAACAACTACGTTGACAGTAACTGTTTCTAATAATGGACCAGCTACCGCAAAAGGTGTTAAGGTAACAACTACCATCCCTACTGGCTTTGAGTTGATGTCTGCCCTAACTGGATGGACAGTGAATGGAAATATTTTGACGGTTAATTATGATTCTTTACAAAAAGGAGAATCAAAATCGCTGACATTCATTGCTAAAGGAGTTACCTCGGGTAACCTTTCATTTGGTGCAACGGTAGCTTCGAACTTGGATCCAAAAACAGAGAATAATTCTGCTTCTGTAACTGTTCAAGTAGGAACTATCAACCCTACGGATATGGCCGATTTAGCTCTCAGCTTTACAACCGATAAGTCGATAGTAGCAAAAGGTGATGAGGTAGTTTATACGTTGAAAGTTCAAAACAACGGCCCTGCGGCAGCTTCAAACATTGAGTTGAGAGCTCTGTTCCCTCAAGGCTTAACATTCATTTCTGGTGATGTTACAAAAACAGCAGACTCGATAAAAGCTATTATCAATAACTTGGCTGTTGGAGCTTCAGCATCGTTCTCTTACAGAGTGAAAGTAGATGAAGATAAGACAATCTCAACTACAGCAACAACAACGAAGTATAGCCCAACAGACCCATTATTGACCAACAATACTGCAACCGCGACAATCGTATCAGCCAATGATACGCTTTATGCAGATTTGTCAGTAGTCAAAACAGCAAGTGCAACTACCATCAACAAAGACAGTTTGGTAACCTACACAATTAAGGTTTCAAATGCGGGTCCTGGTAATGCCAATAATGTTGTTTTGAAAGACTTCTTGGTGAGTAATTTATCATACATCAGTGGGGATTTTACTTCAACTGGCAAAACAGCAACAGGGGATTCATTGAAAGCTACTATTGCAACAATTGCTAAAGGAGAAACAAAAACCCTAACCTATAGTGCTCGTGCGGTATTACAAGGAGTTGCGCCTAACACTGTATTCGTAGCAGGTTCAAGTAAATTGGATGCGGTGAATGATAATGATAAGAGTACCATTGAAGTTAATATTATCAATAATGTTGTCAATGATTGCAAATTAGGCTTAGCATTGGCGGTGATTGATACAATCCAAACTTCAACAGGTGTTTATAATGTGACTTATCAATTGATTGCTAAAAACTTCTGTAGTGATACCTTGCGTAATGTTAGCTTAGTAGATTCGGTTGCTAAAAACTTCCCTTCTCCAGCAACATTTACAGTAGGTACACCAGTATTGAAGAATACAAGCAACTTGGTTATTAATGAAGCATTTGGTGCAAGTGATCCAAACTTGGTAAAAGCGGCTTCTAGCTTCATGATTCCTAACAAGGTAGATACCTTAATTTATACTGTAACACTTACACTAAATGGCAACAAAGGACCATACTACAGCCAAGTAAATGGTTCGGGTATTGCTCCTAGTGGCACGGTAACAGCTAAGTCTTCTGCTGGTACCAATGTAAGTGCAACTCCTAGCAGAACCGTTGTACGCTTCGACTTGCCACGAACTTTGATTGGTGTGGCTAAAGAAGTGCTAGCATCTGGTTTGAAACGTGAAAGTACCAACGAATGGACAGTTCCTTACGTAATTAGAGTGGTGAATATGGGTGTAAATAGAATCACTAAGTTATCAGTAACCGATGACTTAGATGCGGTTTACACTTCGAAAGGAGCTACTATTGTAGGTCAACCTACGGTTTCGACAAATCGTCCGGGTGTGAAAGTAAATTCTAAATACACAGGTTCTGGTTTGAATATCGATTTAGTATTGCCAGATTCGTCTGCCCTAGGTGTTGGTGATTCAGTATCAATCAACTTAACAGTAAGAGTTAATACTACTGCTGCCACTGATTCGGTATTCAGTAACGTTGCAATCGGTAAAGGAACAGGCACAGATGGTTTGACTTACGAGGATATTTCAACGGCTGGTTCTGATCCAGATCCTGACAAAGATGGTGATCCTTCAAATAACAAGGTAGCTACTTCAGTAACGTTGAGTAACCCAGTGAAACCGCTAGGTGATGCAGCAATTGGTGTGGCATTGTCGGCTGGTAAACCAGTAATGCAAACTGATAGTACATTCAATGTGAAGTTCAGATTGATTGCTCGTAACTATGGTAAGGATACCCTAAACAATGTAGTTCTTGCTAACCATATTCAATCTAATATTGGACAGCAAGTAACAGCTTGGTCATTAGTAGGAAAACCAACATTGGTAAGCGGAGGTGTGAAACTTGATTCATTATTCGATGGAATTGCCGATACAACGCTTACAGTAGCAAGCAGTACATTCAAGTTTGCCAAAGGCGACAGTATCGTGATTGAGTACACATTGAATATCCGTGAACCACTTCAGGATACCATTTATACTCAAGCTAGCGCAACTGGTATAAGTATTGCTGATTCAACGAAGATAGCGTTCGACTTATCAACAGCAGGTACGAACCCAGACCCTAACGATGATGGTAATCCTTCTGAAAATACCAAGACTCCAGTAATCTTTGATGCATCCGTTACTGACAGTCCATTTATTCCTGAAGGGTTCTCGCCAAATGGTGATGGTATCAACGATAAGTTCGTAATTCAGCCGCTAAATCCAGACCAACGCGTAGAATTGAAAATCTTTAATAGATGGGGAAGTTTAGTTTATGCTTCAAGTGACTATCAAAACGACTGGGGTGGTGAAGCCAACCAAGGTGTGAAAGTAATAGGAGATGGACAAGGCTTACCTGACGGTACTTATTACTACAGCTTTACACGTTATGATAGAACAACTGGTGAAATTATTCTGACTCAAGGTAAAAACACGGTAGTTAGATACTTCACAATAGTGAGATAATACAACAACATCCTAGCGTGAGCCTTTCACGCTAGGATGCCTAAATAGTTAAAAAATCAAATCAAAGAAAGAGATGCTAAGTAGTTAACCATTCCTTTTTCTTTGGTATTTAATTTAAACCATCATCCAATGAGACGCCAAAGTTTGCTTTCGAGAGCTAAAACCGCAATCATCTTCTCACTCGCCTTGGGGCTGGCAAGTGTAGAAAAAGCTCATGCTCAGCAAGAAGTCCAGTATTCTCAATATATGTTTAATATGCTTGCCGTAAACCCTGCCTATGCGGGTAGTCGCGACGTATTGAGTATGACTGGAATATACCGCCAGCAATGGGTAGGAATCGAAGGCGCACCTACCACCCAATCATTTACAATAGACCTCCCTGTAAAAAAAGAAAAAGTTGGTATTGGCCTTCAGGCATATCATGACCAAATTGGGATTTTCAATAATACTGGTGCCTATTTTTCGTATGCCTATCGGGTAAAAGTTTCACAACGCTCTACTCTAGCAATGGGTATTCAAGCGGGTGCAACTAACTTGGTTGGCAACCTTACTGGCGTTCGTCGAACTTTGAATAATATCGATATCGACCCTGCCTTTAGTGGTAATACTTCAAAATGGCTTCCAAATGTTGGTACTGGTTTGTACTTGAGTAATGACCGTGGTTATATAGGTGTTTCGGTTCCTAACTTAGTCCAAAATGAACTTCGTACTTACACTGGTAACGAAGATACGCTCAAGAAAGCACGTCAAGAAAGACACTATTTCTTGATGATGGGGTTTGTGGTACCACTTGGTAGTTCATTGGCATTGAAGCCTTCTGTTTTAGTAAAAGCTACTCGTGACGCAGCTGCATTTGACTTTAACCTAAACCTTTGGATTCGTGACAGGGTAGCTGTTGGAGCGTCTTGGAGAACAAACAATCAAAAATTTGATTCGCCATTTGCTAACCAAAATGGGGATGCAGCAATTGGTATGTTGGAAATTCAGGCTAGTGACCAGTTCCGTATAGGTTATTCGTATGATTTCATGCTGAATAGCTTACAGAGTGCGCAAAAAGGTAGCCATGAAATTATGTTGAGATATGAGTTTGGATTTAAGAAAGCCAAAATTCTTACTCCTCGTTATTTCTAGTGCCTGGTAGCCTGTGTCATACTAATAAGGTATCAGCCTTAATTGCTTTATCGTTTTTGAATTTGCCCCACCTTGATGTTATAACTGTTTAGAAAAATGATTAACTGTAAGAAAATAGGATTGGTGATTCTTACTATATTTCTGATTTTCTCAAAAACTTCTGCTCAAACTATAAAAGATGCAGAAGCTGAATTTGAGAGAATGAGTTATTTGAATGCCGCCGAGATGTTTGAACATGCCCTCAAAGGCAAAATTTCTGATGCCGATAAACAGGCTGCCAAATTGAAGTTGGCCTATGCTTATCGACAAATTAAAGACTCTCAAAATGCGGAGAGAGTCTACAAGGAGGTTTTGGACAACCCATCTTTCTCTGGCGATTCAAAGGCTTATCTCTATTATGCACAAGCCCTTGCAACCAATGGTAAATATAAAGAATCTCAAGATATCTATGAGAAATATGCTAAGTTGACAGGTAGTGAGAACAGAACTTCAGGTTTTCAACGACTTTATAAAAACGTAGAAACTCTCAATAAAAATCAGGCCTGTTATAAGGTAGAATACCTAAACCTTAATACCGAAAAGGCTGATTTTAGTCCAACTTATTATAAAAATGGGTTTGTCTTCAACTCTGGTCGTACCGAAACTGTCGGACTAAAAAGAGTATACGCTTGGGATAATTCAAATTTTCTCGACTTATATTACTTATCTGATATTAGTAAATTAACTGCATCGCAACCCGCAGGATTAGGTGGCTCGTCAGCTAACAAAGAACGTAAGTTTAAAGCTCCTCCTGTAGTAGGGGAGGACGAATACACGCCTGCAACTCCTAATGATTCAAAAACAATTGGCTCTTATGGAAGTACAGGTATGTATAAAGGATATGCTAATACTCCCGAAACACCAGTTACTCAAAGTGAGGTTTTTTCTAAAACCTTGAACACCAAGTATCACGAAGGGCCTGTTACTTTTACTAGTGATAGCCGTAAAATTATTTTTACTCGTAACAATTATAATTCTGGAAGTTTTAAGACTAGTGCCGATCGAGTAAATAAGTTAAAACTTTATACTGCTGAGGATAAAAAAGGCGATGGGCAATGGTCCAACGTAAAAGAAGTACCTTTTAATAATAATGAGTACTCCACAGGGCATCCTACTCTGACAAAGGATGACAAATTATTGTATTTCGTCTCTGATATGCCTGGTGGTTTTGGTGGAACCGATATCTATGTAGTAGAATACAACAATGGTACATTTGGAACTCCTGTAAACCTTGGCCCACAAATCAATACCGAAGGGAATGAAATGTTTCCTTTTGTAGATGAAAAGGGTAATCTCTACTTTGCCTCAGATGGGCATGCAGGACTAGGTGGCTTGGATGTATTTTTTGTTGAGCTTCAAGATGGAAAGACCGCAAAAGGAAAAATTAAAAATCTAGGTGCACCAATTAATACTAGTCAAGATGACTTTGGTTTGATTACCGATGGAGAACGTAAACAAGGTTTTTTAAGTTCTAATCGCAAACGTGGTGGAGCCGATGATGATATTTATCGTTTTACTCGTGAATGTGACGAGAAGCCCGACTGTAGAGAGTTGCAGGTTATCGTTTTTGATGCAGAATCTAAATTGCCACTAGATAATGCCGACGTTGAGGTGTCTACTGAGGGAAAAACCGAAATGAAGAAAACGGATTCGAATGGTACCTTCAAGATTTGCTTGGATGAAGATAAATCATATTTGTTAAAGGCCTCACGCGAAGGATATCTTCCCAATACGGTAGGGTATGCCGCCAAAGATGCCAAATTAGAGCAGTCTACTTTGGATATTCCCCTACAACCTGTAAAAGAAGTAGAAGGCGATTCTTTATCAGCTAGAATTAATCCATCTGGAAACCCTAACCCTGCCCTCCCTTGTAAAGTGACAACTTTGAGAGGTCGTGTGACTTCAAATAAAGATAAACAACCAATTGCCGGGGTATTAGTTACACTAAGAAATGAATGTGATGGTACTATTCAACAGGTAGTGACTGGGCCAGATGGTCGTTATCAGTTCGATATCTGTCAAGGATGTGACTATAACTTGGAGGCGGCCAAGGAGAATTTTGGTTCGAAAAGCAATAAAATTAAGAAGGTTGGCGACAATCCACCAAAATACATCAACTCTAATTTGAGTATGTTTGAAGAAGGGGATGTAATCACAATCGATAATATTTATTACGATTATGGCAAATATAATATTCGTCCTGATGCAGCAAGAGAACTTGAGAAGTTGGTAACATTAATGAAACGCTATCCTAAAATGAGAATAGACCTTCGTTCGCATACAGATTCGCGCTCATCTACTGAGTTTAATCAAAGATTATCTGAAAACCGTTCGAAATCAGTGGTAAACTACCTTCGCCAAAGAGGTATTGCATCTACTAGGTTAGAATCATCAGGCTTTGGCGAAACTCAATTACTCAATGAGTGTGCCGATGGAGTAGAATGTACAGAAGAGCAACATCAAACCAACCGAAGAACAGAATTTAAAGTAATTCAGATGCAATAATATTTGAGTGAAATGTTTATTTGAGTCCGTGTAAAAGATAACTTTACCTTACACGGACTTTTTTTGTGGCATGAAACAATTTTTACTTTCTATTTTACTTCTTTTACCTTCTCTAAGTTTTGCCCAGTATCCTTTTTTAAGGTCATATACTGTGGATAATGGATTGCCCAGCTCAAATGTGTATCGAGCCTATCAAGATAGCAAAGGATTTCTCTGGTTTTGTACTGATAAAGGAATTGCTAGATTTGATGGATATCACTTTGAAAGTTTTTCCACAAAAAACGGCTTGCCCAATAATGATGTATGGCAATGCGCAGAGGACAATCAGAAAAGAATTTGGTTTCTGACCTACAGCTCAGCCTTTTATTATTTTGATATAAACGATAATAAATTTTACACTATTCCTAATCCTTATCCAGATTTGCAAGATTCTCATATCTGGTGTTATGTGCAAACTTCTCCTTACACCATGCAGGCGATATTAAGCAAAGGTTTGGAGATTTTAGAAATAGATATCCGCAAGCGGGTTGTAAAACGATTTATGCCTCGCAAGATTGGAAACCAATCATACCCTTTTGTCAATAATAAAACCCACCTAAATGTTAGGATGAGTATAGGTTCGCCCTTTGCGCTAAGGGCTTATTCCGAAGGTTTGGCTCACAATATCAAAAGTATTCCTCATGTGCTTCCTGACTTCAACAAAGGACATTTTCCTGTCGAAATATTCGATAAATTGATTACAATACTTTTTGAAGATGATAAAACTATTTATGCTACAGCACAAAAGCTAGTGGTACAAACCAAAAACGGCTTACGACAAATATCACTATCGAGCCTGAGTTCATTTAAAAATAATGCTATTAGCCTCTTACTCAACACTGGTAGCCTCAAATACAAACTTTGTGTAACAGAAAAAGAATCATTTATACTTGATGAAAATTTTCATCGACTTCATCAGTTCGACTTTATCAATAAATACGTTATCAATACCATTTATGTAGATAGCGAAGAAAATTTCTGGTTTTGTACCAAAGACAAAGGGTTATTATTTTTATCAAAACAAGCCATGTATTCGGTTACCTATAATTTTGCAGAAGGAAATTCAGTGGTAGCAATGCAGCCTTTTGAAGATAAAATTATTTTTGGTACTGGAAAAGGTGATTTATACAGAATTAACCCTAATCAAACTATAACAAAGTTACAAATTAATGACCCTATTCAACTTCCTGTTCGAGATATTGCTATCACCAAAAATAAAGCCATGATTGCTTATTCTGGGATGGACTACACGATGTATCAGACTAGGGCCTTGATGCAAAAGGATAAATTGTACACCAATAAAATTATTAAACGTAATGGACACCATGATTTGAATGAGCCAATTAACAGAAAATATGATGGAGAAAGTATTCATTGGATAGATTTTAAAACCATCGATACTCTCTACGCAAATACCATTATTGGGTACAATGCTTTGATGATGGTAAAAATATTTGAGTCCAATAATCATTATAAGTCACAAAGAATTTTCTCTAAGGTAAATATCCCTAAGATTGTTGCTATGCACGTAGACAATAATCGCAAAATATGGGTAGGTAATTCGAAGGGAATATATCGCTTGTCCTTGATTGACTCGAGTGCAGAATTATTTGATAAAGAGAAAATTCAGTATCCCTTGCTAACGCGTGCCGTAAAGTGCTTGATTTCGGACAAAAATCATAGAGTATGGGTGGGAACCAATGGCTTTGGCTTATATGCTTTTTATGGGGGGAAACCGCTTGTAATTAAAGAACTTAACTACGAAAATATCAATGCAATCTATCTGGATGATTCTACACAAACCGTATGGGTTGGTACGAATAAAGGGGTTTTTATTGTATCGAAAATTAACTTCGAAAAGCAATGCTATCAACTCAAAAAGTTGTCAGTAATTCAGGGCTTACCTACTCATGAGGTTTATTGTTTAACAATACAAAAAAACAAAGCGTGGATTGGTACAGCGAATGGCCTATTCAAAATAGATATCAAACATATTCTTAATACTAGCTTGCCAAAAGCTCAGGTTCCGTTGGTGATTCGTCGGGTAAAAGTTAATAATCAAGATACCCTTGTAACCACACATTATGAACTCGAACATACTCAAAACAATTTGACCATAGAGTTTGTAGCACTTTCTTATAGAAGTAACAAAAATATTCGGTATCAGTATCGTCTATTAGGAAGTAATCAGTCTAATACGCTTTGGCGAGAGGTCGAGGAGTTACAGCTTAGTTTTCCATTTATGCCTCCAGGAACGTATACTTTTGACTTGAGGGCTTATGATGTTACAGGAAAAATTACCCAAAAAATCCAACCGATAATTTTTCACATAAAGGCACCATTTTGGCAGGAAACTTGGTTTTGGATGATTATATCTGTAATAATAGCAGTGGGAGGTATTTTTGTAGTGTATGCTCGTATCAAGTTTATTCAAAAAGTAGAATCCGAAAGAACTGCCGCAAATAAACGCTTTGCGCAGCTCGAGCTACAGGCACTTCAGGCACAAATGAATCCTCATTTTGTATTCAATGCCCTTAGTTCAATTCAGTACTATATTTTGAATAACAATATCGAGGCCGCAAATGATTATCTAAGCCGATTCTCAAGATTGATGCGTTTGTTTTTGGAATCTTCTCGGAATAAATATATTGCAGTAAATGAGGAGTGCGAATTGTTGGAATATTATATTTCACTCGAACAACTAAGATTTAAAAATAGATTTGAATATGAAATTCGAATAGATAATAATGTACCTATCGAAACAGAAATTCCTGCCATGCTGATTCAGCCTTTTGTCGAAAACGCAATCAATCACGGCCTTGTTTACAGTACAAATAATGAAGGAAGGCTGAGGATATCTTTTCAAAAAACCGAATATTTTATTCTTTGTGTAGTAGACGATAACGGTATTGGACGAGCCAAGGCAGCAGAACTAAAGCAAAAATCCCTGAAATCTTATCAATCACAAGCTACACAAATTACCATAGAAAGGATTCAATCGCTTGAGTATATTGAAGAAACTAAAGTCGAAGTAAATATTATTGATAAATTTGACGAAATAGGTGAGTCTCTGGGAACAAAAGTAGAAATACTTATTTATCTTTGAGAAACCAAATTATCCCTAATTGTTAACCATGCTTAGAGCTATCATTGTTGATGATGAGAATAATGCACTAGAAGCTTTAAAAACTCTTTTAACCAGTTATTGTCCGCAAGTAAAAATTATAGAAACAGCCACTTCTGTCGAGGAAGCATATCAAAAAGTTGTTACCTTTAATCCTAATCTTTTGTTTTTGGATGTAGAAATGACCAACGGAACAGGATTCGATTTACTGATGAGATTTGATGAACCTTCCTTTAAAGTCATTTTTGTAACAGGATTTGATCAGTATGCTCTCAATGCTATTAAATTTTCGGCAATAGATTATCTCCTAAAGCCTATCCATGTTGCTGAATTAATAGAGGCCGTAAAAAAAGCCGAAAAACAACTCGATAGCCAAGATAATCTAGGTGAACTACGTAATTTACTCAGTACCTTAAACAATCCACGAAACCGTAAAAACAAAATTGCAATTCCTACTCACAAAGGTTTCGAAATGATTGAAGTACAGGATATTGTTCGTTGTGAGGCTTCGAGTGGCTATACTTTGATTCATTTGCTTCAGGGTAAGCCAGTTATGTCTTCCAGAGATTTGAAAACTTACCACGAATTGTTAGAGGAGTACGATTTTTTTCGCATTCATGACTCTCATTTAATTAGTCATTTTCATATACAAAAGGTCTTGAACGAAGATGGTGGCGTAGTAGTACTCACCAACGATATACGCCTACCAATCGCTCGCCGACGTAAATCTGATTTCTTAGAATGGTTGCGAGGTAGATAACCAATTACTTTGCCATATCAACCATATATTTGCTAATTGATGCCGTATAAAAGGTGTAGATTGATTCTCATGGACCCAACCTGTAAATTTACTCCGTGTGTTAGACCTCTATACTTATTGAGGACTCTCTTGTTTAAGGCAACTGGAGGGTCCTCTTTTTTTGTAAAAAATGATTTTTCGATTGAATATACACTAATCAAAAAGGATGCTTGCTACTATGCATAAATTAGCTAGGTAATCGTGCAGAATCAAATCAAACAATTGGGCTTTCGACAAAAACCAATTTATCATTAATAAAAAACAAATTAACACGCTTTGCCTAGAGCCCCTTGCAAATAACTTAAATTTAATTTTGCCTCCTTAATTCATTCTACCCAATTACTTAAACATTTAAGGCTCGTCTAATTTTCTTCTATTGCATAATACACCTGTAGCTACTAAATTCGCTCTAAAACCTCATGAATACTTAGGTTTTTGATAGATAAAACTCAAATTTATTATGAAAAAGCTTTTACTAGGGGTAATAGCCACCTTGTTATATTTTCAAA
The DNA here is from genome assembly GCF_049240685.1 of Flectobacillus sp. NCBI lineage: Bacteria > Pseudomonadati > Bacteroidota > Cytophagia > Cytophagales > Flectobacillaceae > Flectobacillus > Flectobacillus sp. Next base: position 1,106 of record NZ_JBMLSD010000352.1, on the reverse strand, counting down.
GCTATTGTCAACAAGATCAGTTGTACTATACTTATCCTTTCATGCCAATGACCATTAATCCTGCTTATGCAGGTGCCAAAGAAGTAATTTCTTTTTCAGGTATTTATCGCAAAAGACCCTTGTTTACCAATAACATTGGAGCAACCTCAACGCAACAATATTTTAACTTTGATATGCCAATCTCTCAAGATAAAATGGGGATAGGTTTTCAGGCGTACAATACAGATCAGGCCATAGGAATTGGCGGAAACTTGGCGGGTAATCTAGGTCTGTACGGTAATTTTGCTTACCGTTTCAATATGCCAAATGATGGCAAATTGGCCGTTGGCGCATTGGCAGGCATAACACAAGTGCCAGCTATTTTTGGTGCAGGTGGTTCTGGCACCACACGATTACGTTCAAGCTTCGGGTTGGGAGTATATTATCAAAATGACGATTGGTATGCTGGTGTTTCGATGCCCAATATCAATGCCTCAAGCGATGGATATAATGTTCCAATTTTTGTATCTGGAGGTTATTTGTTCCCCTTGTCTGATGATTTTATGCTCAAAACAGGTGTTGTATTTAGACGTATTAGCAATGGCAATTATAATCGTAATGATGTAGATTTACATGGAGTACTTTGGGTAAAAGAAAGATTTGGTGTTGGTGTTTGGTATCAAAATACAGGCTCCGAGTTTGTGAATAAAGCATTGTTGGGTTCATTGGAAGTACAACTGAACAAAATGCGAATAGGTTATTCATACGACTTTCAGGGTAGTAATTCCACAAATACTACTTCACCTGCCAATCAAGGATTTCATCAGATTATGCTTAGGTTCGACTTTGATGCTGGTAATGGTAAATCGGCACAGTTTAAGTATTTCTAAAAGTAGTCAAAATAAAATTTAGGCTTTCAGGCTGTAGGTAGTTAGCTAAAGAAGGTGCTTGATTAAAATTTGTATTTCTTCAGTAAAAACGCAATGATTGCATCTCAAGCCATTCATCTCTAGTTTAGAAACATTAAACATGAGTCATCCCTAATTTAGCGATTTAGTGATTGCGCAAAGCAGTGATTATGTTAAAAATTAGATTCTCCAAGTAGAGACGCAATGCTTGCGTCTCAA
>NZ_JBMLSD010000351.1:0-14574 GCF_049240685.1 Flectobacillus sp. | reverse complement strand
CATCATTAGCCACAATCGCATCAGAAATAGCATCTGCGCCAGCCCGAGCCTTGTCACCTCCAGGCCAAGAATGTCCACCATCCTCTGTCAAATAAATTTGTATGGTACTATTGTTACATTTATTCCATTGCGTTAACGTATATTTAGTAAAGTTAGCAATTGTTTTGGAGGTATTTTGGCAAGCGTTTATTCCTATCCAAGTATTGATTCCTGTAGCTACAGGAGGTATCACAAAGCCAAAGGTGCTCCGTCCGCCCGCGTAAGGAACTTTTGTGTCCAGTTTTGAGTGAATATGTACAATCGGAACAGCACGAGACGCATTACAAGTTTGGGTAGTCACCATGGTACCTGCTACGGGAGCAATCGCAGCAATTTTGTTAGACAACTCACAAGCCAATCGGTAGCACATCATAGCACCATTCGACATACCTGTGGCATATACCTTTTTGGGAGAAAGTCGAGGATATTTCTTTAGTAAATCATCGAGTAAATTACTAATAAACTTTACATCATCAATTTGTTTTTCGACTGCATAGTCGCAACATGTTCCAGCATTCCAAGTTCTGGCGCCCAAAATACCATCACTTCGTACACCTTCTGGATACACGATGGCAAACTGAGATTGATTTGCCTTATTGGTTAAATAATAATTGCTCTCCATTTGGCTAGCGCTTCCGCCACCACCATGAAGAGCAATTACTAAGGGGATATCTGAACTTTGGTTGTAATTAGGAGGAAGGTTTAGTAAAAACGTACGCTGAAGGCCATCTACCGTCATAGAACCCTCGAGGCGCAAAGAAGTTACTGTGGGTAAGGTTGCATCATTTTTTTTACAACTAAAAAAAATAATATAAGTCAGCAAAAGTAATACGGTATTTTTCATGAATAAGATAGAGAAAATGAAAGGTTTTTCCTTTGATTGCTATCTATTCTGAAGGTTTAAGTAAGCGTGCAAAGAATAGGGCACTAGGCAAAGAGTTTTAAAATGTTGTCATGCTTTTGTCCAAATCCCACGGCTGTAAGCTAAATAACAGTTTTTTTTTATAAAATGATAAACATGAGTCATCCCAAATTTTAAGATTGGGATTATCCTCCATAATTTTCATAAAAAAGGGGTCGGAATATATTTCCCGACCCCTTTTTTGAGGCTATTATGCTAGATTTACTTGGTTTGAGACGCAAGCATTGCGTCTCTACTGGGAGAATCTAAATTTTAACATAATCACTCATTTGCTCAATCACTCAATCGTTAAATTAGAGATGACTCATGTTTGTTGTGCTTGCCTAATGCTTACGGCTTAAAGCTTAAGGCCTTAAGCAGACATAATTTAAACAACCTTATTCCTCAACACACCAATTCCTTCTATTTCTAGTTCGACAATATCGCCAGGTTCGAGCGGTCGATGTACACTAAACATATTTTCAATCAGACTTCCCCAACCAAGTGTACCTGAGCCTAAAATATCTCCTGGCATCAACGAAACATTATTTTCGGAAGCCCTCTCTATCATTTGCTCAAAATTATAATAGACAGTTTTATAATTTCCATCACAAACAGTCTGACCATTGATTCGTGATGTCATACGCACGTTTAGTCTATCACCAGTAACTTTTGGTACTCGGATAGGGTCGGTAAATACACTTTCATCAAGAGGTATTCGGTATTGTTCCATTTCATCAGCCGTTACAATACAAGGACCAATGGCATTGGCAAAGTCCTTTCCTTTGTGCGGCCCCAGAGGTATTTCCATTTCTACTTTTTGGATGGCACGAGCCGTCCAGTCATTAAAAATGGTATAACCAAAAATATAAGGACGTGCCTCCGATGCTTTAATATTTTTACCTTTTTTCCCGATGATACACGCCATTTCTAGCTCTATATCCAGTTTAGTCTCATGGGGTGGTCGCTGAATGTCATCATCAGGGCCATAAATTGCCTGATGGTTCGTAAAATAAAAAATAGGCATATCATACCAAGCCGTTCCAATTGTATGCCCAAAAGAGCGAGAAGCATTTTGCATGTGCATTTCAAAACCAATATAATCTCGAAAACTTCGGGGGTTGGGTAGAGGAGCCAATAGCTTTACTTCATCTAATTGATAATGAGGGCTTACGTCTCCCAAAGCCTTAATAATTTCGAAATATTGCTCATGATGGTCGATAAATGTAAGCATATCGGTAGGTAGAGCAGGACTTGCCAGCTGCATATCAACAACGGCATTTGCAACGAGCCATCCTATACGGCTTTCGTTTTCTTTATTGAGAAAAGTGATGAGTTTCATAAAAAGGGGATATTGAAATTTTTACGTCGGGCTATGTCACAAGTATGCGTGCACATTTACTTATATTTCTGCAGTTAAGGCCATAGTTGTTTTACCCATCAGCATACCCATATTGGCCCCCTCTGGTAAGCTTTGCCCAGAATATTCGAGTACTTCCCATTGGCCAAGCGTTTCGGAGGCCTCTACTACCATCTGGCAGCGTTGCAGTCGACGGTTCATAAAATTGTCGAAGGCTTCATCTACAGTTGTAGACTTCTGTAATTCTTCTGTTAAAACAACCGCATCTTCGATTGCCAGTGCAGCACCAGAGCCTAATTGTGGAATTGTAGCATGTGCTGCATCGCCAATAACAATAACTCGGTTTTTGTGCCAAGGCTCAGGAAGCTTCAAGGTTTCGAGCGTACGGTAATTTACTAACTTAGCATCGGTAACTTGCTCTACGAGCTCTTGAACAATAGGAACAGGAAAAGCTCTCATGTAAGACTTGAGTTTTTCGACTAATTCAGATTCAGGGATAATCGGATTTTCTCCTTCGGCTGAGTTAACAAAAATATAGCATTTATCAGCGGTCATAGGAATAATGCCTATTTTGCTTTTTTTGCCAAAGTAAATATATCCTGTATCTAAGTCTTTCGGACGAGGAAAAGCATAGCGCCATACCGACAAGCCCACATAGTTGGGTTTGTACTCCCCAAAAACCATTTTGCGAACCTTCGAGTTGATACCATCTGCGGCTACAAGGATATCATAAGACCCCGACGACCCGTCTGTAAAAGTTACCTCAACACCAGTTTCTTGATTAATGATACTTTCGACCGTTAACCCCATGCGATATTTAACACCCACTTTCTGAGCTTCTTCGAATAAAATATCGTGCAAAATTTTTCTAGAAATACCATTATGACTAGGAAATCGCCCAATCGGAGGAGTGCCAGCTTCGCCAATTTGCTGCCCCGTCGGAATACAGAGTTTGACTTTGCCATACGGTGAGCCCCTACGAATAGCCTCATCGGCTACCCCTATGGCATCGAGTGCTCGTAAGGCATTTGCTTGCTGAATAATCCCTACACCATATACATTAAACTCTTGATGAAGCTCAATGATTTCGGGTTCAAATCCTGCTTTTTTTAAGGCAATAGCTACCGACTGACCGCCAATACCACCACCTACGATTAATATTTTATTTACCTGTGTCATTTGATTCAGTATTTTCTAGTAGTCAAGAGTTTAGATACTATGGAAATGTTGGACAAAAGGCGCCGCTTCGAAATATGGCCCAATAAGTGTACGCCATTGAGAAAAAAGGGGTGATTCTCTAAACCCAACAGTATGATCTTCGAGTGTTTGCCATTGAATCAAGAGGATATAGCGATTTTCCATTTCTATACATCGTTGAATTTCTATTTTGACAAATCCAGAAGCCTGAGCAATCACCGCTTTAGCTTGTTCTAAGGCGGTTTCAAATGCTACGTTCTCCCCAACTTTTATGTCTATAGTTGCTAGTTCGAGAATCATTTTTTATAAGATTTTGTGAGCTAGATAAAATGAGTGATTAACTTTGGACAAAGCAATTATTCATTGATAATTGCCACGGCGCGTGTCCAGCCAGCACTAGCCTTTTCGATTTTTGCAGGAAAGCAAACTACCTTGAAACCAAATGGCGGTAGCTGGTCGAGATTAGCTAACTTTTCAATTTGACAGTATTCTTTTTCAATACCTACATAGTGAGCCTGCCAAATAATACCAGGGCGTGGATTTTCTCTAAAATCAGCCGCTTGAATATGCAAAGGGATATCCCAGCCCCAGCCATCTGTTCCCATTACTTTAATCCCTTGATCAATTAACCAATGAGTAGCCTTGGCAGATGCTCCAACATGAATTTTCACAAAATCGTCGTCATGAATACGTTTGTCAGCGTCGCAACGAATCAGAACAATATCAAATGGTTTTAGGGTATAGCCAATTGCCGCCAACTTCTCTTGCAAATCTTCTGGCTCAAACATGTAGCCGTCGGGCTTATCCGTAAAATCAAGCACCACACCGTCATTGAAAAACCACTCAAGAGGCATTTCGTCGATGGTTCTTGCGGGTTTGCCTTCACTCGTTGGGAAATAATGGTAAGGTGCATCTACGTGTGTGCCACAATGGCTCGTAACTGTGAGGAATTCACCCGCAGGACCATTGCCTTCAATAAAGACATCTGTTAGGCCTTCAAAAAGCTTTCCGCCCATCTTTTTGGCTCCTTCTTTGTGGTCTTCATACACAATTTTAGTTGGAAGCGGTTCTTTGATTTTTTCTGAAATAGTTACAGAAAGGTCGATAATTTTCATCTTGTATGCTTATTTTGTTTCGTACCACGTTTTTAATGTATAAAATGCCATCTTCTTGATTCCTTTTTCCGACACGATTCCTTTTCTATTAAAGAAATCTTGTTTGATGGGTAAAAGCCTCAAAGGTGAACGGAAATCCATCAAAACCCAAACAGAAGTACCTTGTAAAAAGCTAATACTATTTAGCATTTTTACTTGATTTTCAAATATTCTATTCTGGTATTCTTCCGTCCATATCTCATCAGGCTTGCCGTGTAAGCCTGCCACAGCCTCAGCACCAAATTCGCTTATTATCAGAGGTTTTTGGTATTTAGATGTCCATTTAATAGACGATGCAAGTTCTGCTGGCAATGTGTACCAACCAATGTATTCATTACAGCCCATCACATCTACAAACTCGCCCAGTGGGTCATCCAAACTAAATTCGCCTTTACCTTCTTTTGGTAATAGAGCCGCAGTTGTAAGGCGAGTAGGGTCAATGCTTTTTGTTTTTTCAAGCAGTTTTTTCAAAAACTGTAATCTTGGCTCAGATTCGTTGGTTTCATTGGCAACTGACCAAAGAATAATTGATGCTCTGTTTTTATCTCGACTGATATTTTCTAGTAATTGATTTTCGGCATTGGCATAAACTTCTGGTTTTTCAAATTTTACATTCCAATAAATGGGTACTTCAGACCACACAAGTAAACCCATTTCATCTGCCATTCGAGTCATTACTTCGTTGTGTGGGTAATGTGCTAGTCTGATATAATTGCTCCCTAGTTCTTTTGCCCAAGTCAATAAAGTACGTGCATCCCCCTCCGAATAGCACCTACCAGTTCTGAAAGGAGCTTCTTCATGAATAGCAGCCCCTTTCAAAAATATGGGTTTCCCGTTTAGGAGTATTTCTGTTCCACGCGTTTCGATAGTACGAAAGCCTATTTTATCTTTGACATTGTCATTGGCAGAAGAGATTGTCACATCGTACAACTTTGGCGTTTGGGGTGTCCAATGTTGTATCTTTTTACTACTAAAATTGATTACGGCATAGCCCGTCGTATCGGTTTGTACACTTTGCTTCAATCCTAATTCGGGTATTTCTACATTGACAGCTTGAGCTTTTTGTGAACCCGACATTTTTACCCAACCCTTTATTTCGGAAAGTTTTCCTTTTTCAAGTTGAATAAAATAGTCGGCAATAAAGGTTTCGGGTTCTTCAACGAGATAAACAGACCTTGTAATGCCGCCGTAGTTCCACCAATCTGCGATTTTGGTTGGAATATTATCTTCGCCACGTGTATTATTGGCGTTTACAAGTAATTTATTTTCTCCACTTTTTAGTTCTTTGGTTATTTCAAACTGGAATGGCGTAAAACCACCTTTATGTTGACCCAATTTAATGCCATTGAGATAAACTGTGGCTTCATAATTTACAGCTCCAAAATAAAGAAAGTACCTTTTGTTGACTTGAGGAATAACGGCAAACTTTTTTCGATACCATAAATTCCCTTCATAGAGAAATAGCTTTTCTTTTTGAGTATTCCAATCACCCGGAACATTTATTTTTTCGGCTACATCCATATCTTGCTCAACCAATTCCGTGTTCCGAGGGTTGTCGCCATTGTAAGTGAATTTGGTGGGTTTTCTATCTTGAATTAATCCAAAACGAGCTAATGAACCTACCCCAACGACATCAACTTGGGAATCCCAAACACCATCTAATATGACAGTTTTTCGAGCAGATACATTTTGAATTAGATTGACTTGAGCTAGTATTTCGGCATTACCGAAAAGAAGCAATCCAAAAATAAATAAGTATGCTTTTTTCATTTCTATGATGTTTGGGTTTCTAAATGTACACGGCAATAAGAGTAAATTTACTTCAACAACCTACCACCATCTACTGTAATAATATTACCTGTCGAAAAGGTGAGTGTGTCTGTCAAAGCATATACCGCATTGGCAACATCATCGCTTGTGGCAAATCGACCAAGAGGTGTATTTATTCTTTGATTTTCTAAAAAAGCCACATCAAAGTTTTTGGTATATTCCCCCTCTACAAACCCAGGTGAAACCGAACAAACGCGAATCTCGGGCGACAGAGCTCTCGCCAAGGAGCGAGTCATAGAATCAAGCGCCGCTTTAGACGCACAATAAGCCACGTTACTCCCAATACCAAATATTCCAGCTATAGAAGAAATATTCACAACCAAGGCAGATTGATGTTTATGTTTAGCTGTTTGAATCAATAAATTTTTCATTTTACGAATCATAGCAAAACTTCCACGCCAATTGGTTTGCATAATTTTATCTATCCATTCATCTGTCAAACCGTCAAGATCTTCATGCGGAACAGGAATTGTAATGCCTGCATTATTTACCAATACATCCAACCTTCCGTAGTGTTCTACAACAAAATTGTGTAAATCAATCAATGCTTGCGAATCGGTTGTTGCAGCCTGAAAAATACGGTGATTACCTTCTCCTAGTATCTCTAATAATTTTTCAGCTTTGGTATGATTGGACTGATAGGTGGCAATTACAGTGTAGCCGTTTTGGGCAAACTTCTGACAAATGGCCGAGCCAATCTCTCCCGAGCCTCCTGTAACAAGCACCGTAGGACAAGAGCCTCTTTTCGTTGATTTAGTTGTTCCCATATCTACGCACTCGCAAATCAGCCTGTTCTTTATGCCCCCAGAAATTTTCGATAGCACAAAGTCTTGAACAATATTCACCAATTAAAGCACTTGCTTCGGGTGTGCGAATTTCTTGGTACGTACAGGTTTTTAGAAATTTACCAACCCATAAGCCTCCTGTGTAGCGAGCCGCTTCTTTGGTTGGCAAGGTGTGGTTTGTACCAATTACTTTATCGCCATACGCTACGTTGGTTTTATCGCCAAGGAATAAGCCGCCGAAATTGGTCATTTTTTCAAGGAAATAACGAGGGTTTTCGGTCATTACTTGTACGTGTTCGCTGGCAAGGCGGTCGGCTTCGGCAACCAATTCGTCAACTGTATCGCAAAGAATTACCTGCCCGTAATCTCTCCACGCTACACTGGCGATGTCTGCTGTAGGCAATACGGCCAATTGTCGTTGAATTTCAGCTTCGATACCTTCTGCAATGCCTTTACTGGTGGTCAACAAAACGGCTGGCGAAGTAGGCCCATGCTCGGCTTGTCCTAGCAAATCGGTGGCACAAGTTTCTACATCGGTCGTATCGTCGGCAATCACCAAGGTTTCGGTTGGCCCAGCAAAAAGGTCGATACCCACTTTACCAAAAAGTTGGCGTTTGGCTTCGGCAACATAGGCATTACCAGGCCCTACCAGCATATCTACACTTTGTACGGTTTCGGTGCCTAGGGCCATCATTCCAATGGCTTGCACACCGCCAATGAGGTATATTTCGTCGGCACCAGCTAGGTGCATGGCTGCTACGGTAGCGGCTGGGATTTCGCCCTTGATGGGTGGCGTACAAGCAATGACACGTTTTACACCCGCTACTTTTGCCGTAAGTACACTCATGTGTGCCGAGGCTACCATCGGATAGCGACCGCCCGGTACATAGCAACCTACCGAATTGACTGGAATGTTTTTATGCCCCAGAAATACGCCTGGCAAGGTTTCTACTTCTATGTCTTTCAGGGCTGCTTTTTGGTGTTCGGCAAAATGGCGAATCTGTGTTTGTGCAAATTTGATGTCGTCGATTACTTGTGCAGGCAATGAAGCTACAATGGCTTCAATTTGTGCTGCGGAAAGACGAAAACTTTCGGGCGACCAGTGGTCTAATTTTGCCGAATAAGCTCTTACGGCTTCATCGCCATGGGTCGAAATGTTTTCCAACATTTCTTCCACCAAAGCTCTTACTTTAGCGTCGGCATCTTTACTTTCTGCGTAGGTAATTCCTTTTTTGACTTGTTGTACCATTGTTTGTAATAACAGTTGGAGTTTGGAGCGTTTGAATATTTCAGGGAAAAATGTTTTCCCTGAAATACTTAATTATCACAAAGGATTTGTATGCTTAGGCCTTGATTTTTTTCTCAATCCAATCATACATATTAAATGATTTTGTAAAATCATCAACAGAGCAGTGCGCCGAACCGCTTTCTTCTTTCGGAACGATTTCCATGACGTGTTCGCAAGTAAGTGCTTCGTTTACTTTATAGGCATTTTCTACGAAATTTTGGCGGTCATCTTCTCCATGAAGAATATAGGTAGGGCATTGAATTTTATCGGCCACACCTTCCAAGGTGAAGTCTTTTAGGCGTTCTCTTGCTTCCGTCATGTTATCGGCACCAACAATATGCATCACAATTTCGGCTAAAGGATGGTTATCTGGGCGGTTTTTCCAGATATCATAATACGACCAAACCGCTCCGAAAATCATACATACTTTGAAACGGGGTTCAAAAGCAGCACAACGGGCTGCCATATAGCCACCCATAGAAACAGCACCGATTCCTACACGAGAAGTATCGACATGCTCGCCCAAGTTTTCGATAATGTAATCTAAAACCGCCGAACCAGCCACATTGTAATCATAACGTGTGTGAATATGATTTAACCTCAATGCCGCTCCTTGACCTGGGCCATCAACGGCCATCATCGCAATACCACGTTCGTTGAGGTGTTGAGCAATGCCAAAATATAATTCTTCCGCCAAGCTATCTAGTCCTCCAAACATGACCATTACGGGTGGGTTTGCTACGCCTGATGGTTTGAAAAGATAGGCTGGTAAAAATGAGCCTTCAAAGGGAATGTCAACGGTTATAGGACGTTCATCAAAAAAGTCTATGGCTTTTATAAACGCCTCACGGCATTTTAGATAATATGGAATTTTACGGTCATCACGCAAGGTCATGAAAAACTCCGCTGTTCTGAGGTAATTAAAAGCCCGTAGATAGGTTCGTCGGGCCGAAATAGGAGCGCCATCTTGGGCATACTTTTCGGCTTTTTCATAGACTTTATCGCCCATTTTGACCCATGCACGATTAAAACTTTCACGGTCTGCGGGGTCGATTTCTCCTGCTACTTCTAAGATTTCGGCAAATTCGCCACCGCCATAATGGGCTTGGGTCAAAGCTCTATTTACTTGATATGAGGGCATATACTGCCCAGGAAAATAATGCCACATACTCAGTTTGGATTGGGGATTTCGGATTTTGGATTTATTCCTTTTATCCTAATCAATAATTCTTCAATTTCTTTTTGACAGAATTAATACTTGAAACTATGATTGATAATAATTCATTGCCTTCTTTCCAAAGTGGGGTGACAAAATCTCTCTTCGAGTCATCAAGGCCGACTGTGAATTCTAGCCAAAACATTGTTTCATCTAATTCTTCTTCTACAATTTCTAATTTATACTTAAAGTCAGCGGTTGACTTGCCTCTGCATGCCGCTCTATAATTTGCCGCTGCCGATGGAGCACATCTGACAATTTGATTTCTTACGGTTCGAAAACCAAGTGCATCTGGTAACTTTTCAGCAAACTTTACAATCTCTATTGCATAAGTTTTAAGTCTATCTTGTAGTTCTTTTTGTGTCATTTTGATTTAGTTTCATTGATTTTTAGAAGTTATTTTTCTACAATCCACAATCCCAAATCAAAAATCCCAAATCACTAAACGTCAGCAGGTTTTACTACGCCATCAGTAAGTCCTAATTTCTTTCCTTTACCCATTTCTGCAAATGGATTGGCCGAACCCCAAGCATCGTTCGGGTTGTCTTTTAAGTAATGTACGTCTAAATGGTCTGGTGCAAAAACTAATCTAGCACAAGCATAGTATTCAAACAATACGCCACTGCCTGGGTCGATGATATAGATAAAGAAGCCTTCGTCGGCTTTGTGGCGAGTAGGTGCACCCATTACTGACTTAAAGCCTTTTTCAATGAAGTAATCAAGGGCTAAAAGCACCTCTTCGCGGCTATCTACATTCCAACAAATATGATTGAGTACGCCTTCGTTTTCGCCAATGTTAGGATCAGTAAAAATGGCGATATCGTGCGATAGATTACCGATAGTCCAAAGGCCTCCAATAGGTGGCATATCGTCGCTGATTCGGATTTCGTCTGGATTTTTTAGTCCAAGGTTAGACCAAAAGGATTTTTCTTCGGCATATTTGCCTTTAGCAACCATATAGGTTACGTGGTCGATGCGTCTTGGATTGGCTCCTTTGAGGCGATTGCTGGCGTAGCGGTCGGCATAGATACTTCCTCTCTCTCCCGTTTCACGCAACCATATTACATCCCAAAATACTTCATGAATATGCCCATCTGGCGATTTGAAACGATAGGCTTTTCCGTGGCCCAAATCGCCTTCTGTCCAGCCCAATCCTGCACCAATGCTTTCGAGATAAGTCGCGGCTTCGTCGAGTGCCTCTGGGCTGTCGGCACGCCAACCAATATGGCCAAGCCCCGATTTTTCGCTTTGGGTAAGTTTTAAGGTATGATGATAGTAATCACCCCAAGCTCTGAGGTAAACCGACGAGCCATCTGCTCCTGTTTCGTCCATACCAACCACATCTCTAAAAAACTCAACGGATTTTGCTAAGTCGGTTGTTAACACCTCTACGTGCGCTAGGTGTGAAAAGTAGTGAGGATTCTTTGCCATATTGAAATTTGTTATAAATCAAGATTATTTATCACAAATTTAATAGCACAATACCTCTTTACATTTAGCAATTAACGGCTAAAAATATGCAATATCAGATATTCTTGAAATTTTGCCCTATAATAACCCTAAGCTTTTGGAGAAGCTACACATTTAAACAATGTCCTTATTAATACTATTTGCTAGAAACTATTTTATATTTTACTAGATAAATACTATTATTTTGATAAAACTCGAAAATCATTCTACTCATACTTTATCCTTCTTCCAAAACCTTTATTTTCCTCTAATTTTATTTATAAGCAATTTCAGACACTTTCGTTATTTATTCTCTCCAAAAGTCAAATTTCTAGCGCTTTCTGAATAAAATATCTGATTTAGCATTGTAATCTTCGTAAAATGCTAATTTTTCTAAGCTTTATTAAAATATATTTGCCAAATGACAAACTGTATGTTGGACTATGCATAAGGACTGTAGGAAGGATTTCAAACTATTGCAGATTGGTAATCGCTGATTTCAGAAATACAATAAAGTACCTTTATTTTTTACAAAACCTAAGTACTCAGCTCATTTCATAGAAAACGCCTTTTTTCTCTAGCTTACGGCTTAATGCCTATTGCCTGAAATACGTACTAACTCATTAAAATAAAAGTAGCTCGAACGTCCGAAAGACAACATTTAATATCCTCAGCAAATGGCTTTTATCATCCTTGGCAAATGACTTGTTAGGTATAAAAATTTTTATTTATGATAATCAAACATCATCTATCCAATCCCTTAAAAGGATGGCAAGTGAATCGGGAGCAAATAGGGTTCATCGGTCAAGACCTTCAACGTCCTGAGTGTATCCTGACCGAACCCAACGGAACCGTTTGGGCAGCAGACGCACGTGGGGGATTAGTAAAAATGCGCCACGATGGCATCCAAGAACTTTTAAATCCTTTTACTGTAGAGAACAACAGTTTAGAGCCAAACGGTGATAAACAAAACGATAAGCGCTATATTCAGGCGGAAGGTTCTTTACCTAATGGGGTTTGTTTCGATAAAAACGGAGATTTTATCATTGCTAATTGGGGAACAAATCATATCGAAAAGTTAAGCCGAACAGGTGCATTAACAACCCTAGTAACGGAGATAGACGGGCAGTCGCTAGGCAAAACTAATTTTCCCCTTCGAGATTCCAAGGGGCGAATATGGTTTACGGTTACTACACGCACCGAGCCTTGGAGTGACCAAATTAATACTCGTGCCAATGATGGTTATATTGCATTGATGGATGAAAATGGCGTCAGAATCGTAGCAGATGGCTTTTGTGGCACCAACGAAATCCGTTTTGATGACCAAGAGGAATGGCTTTACATAGTCGAGAGCACTGCTTGGCGTATTAGCCGTATGCGAGTAAAACCTAATGGTGATTTGTATAATCGGGAAATTTATGGACCCAGTCAATTAGGTGGTTTTCCTGATGGTTTTGCTTTTGATACTTATGGAAATCTTTGGATAACGCTCATTTTTACAGATGAACTCATTGCCATTACTCCCGATGGTGAGGTAATCACCTTGTTGGATGATAGCAATCTACAAACTAAAGCTACTCTATTTGAAGCCTATCAACATCAAGCAGTCACACCCGAAATTCTGATGGCAACGCAAGGAACACTCTGCCCCTGGATGGCAAGTTTAAGCTTTGGTGGCAAAGATCTCAAAACTGTTTATTTGGGTAGTTTACGAGGAACTCGGATTCCTTTTTTTGAAAGCCCTGTAAGTGGTCAGAAAATGATTCACTGGAAATAAGATTTTGGCCACTATGAAAAATCTTTTTGACTTAACAGGAAAAATAGCACTAGTTACTGGTGCCACAAGCGGCATGGGCAAAGCCATTGCCGAAGCGCTAGGTTTGTACGGAGCCACGCTAATGATTACCAGCAATGATGAAATCGCTTGCCAACAAGTAAGAGAAGAGTTTTCTCGAAAAGGTATCACGACTTGGGCAAAAGTCTGCGATGTTAGCGATTCCAATCAAGTAAAGACATTGATACATGAAACCTTACAAATTACCAAAAAAATAGATATTCTTGTCAGTTGTGTCGGCATTGGGTTGGCTGGGTCATTGGGAAACAGCAGCAATCAAGATTTTTTAAAAATGATGCAAGTCAATCTATTACAAGCACTTGAACTCACACAACTCGTTATTCCTTCGATGCGTGACAATGGCGGTGGCTCCATTATCTATCTGTCGAGCATTGCTAGTGTACGAGGCAACAAATCATTAGGTTTGTATGGCATAACCAAAGCAGGATTAGTACAGCTAGCTCGAAACATAGCGGTAGAGTACGGTCCTTCAAACATCCGAGCCAACGCCATTTCTCCAGGTATGATTGACACACCATTTGCCAAAGAACTCCTTTCGAATAAAGAGTTTCTTGAAAAAAGATTAGCCCTAACCCCTTTACGCCGTGTAGGTTTGCCCGAAGAAATCGCTGGAGTTGCTCTTATGCTAGCCTCCCGAGCAGGCGGATTTATTACAGGTCAAAATATTATTGTCGATGGTGGCACAACCATTAGCGATGGAAATTAAACTACGTTGAAAAAATGAAAAGATTCGAAAATAAAATTGCCTTAGTTACAGGAGCGGCCTCTGGTATTGGTCGAGCAACGGCGCTTTCCTTTGCTCGAGAAGGGGCAAAACTTGTTTTGGCAGATATTAACCCTGTGCTTGGTCAACAAGTTTTGGACGAAATCAAAGCCTTGGGCAACGAGGGTATTTTTGTGACTTGCAATATTGGGAAAAGAGAAGAGGTGTTGAACTTAATCAACTTAGCTATTCAAACATTTGGCAGAATCGATGTAGCAGCCAACTGCGCGGGTATTGCAGGAACGGTATCGAAGCCAGTTCATGAATATCCTGAAGAAGACTGGATTAATCAAATACAAATCAACCTTATTGGTACGTGGTATTGTGTCAAATTTCAAATAGAACAAATGCTAACACAAGGAGGTGGCAATATTGTCTGTGTTTCGTCGGCGGCTGGATTGGTTGGGCAGCCCGAAAACTCGCCTTATGCTGCTTCCAAACATGGGGTCAATGGTTTAGTAAAATCTGCGGCTATCGAATATGCTACCCAACATATTCGTATCAACGCCATTTGTCCTACAGCTATCGAAACACCCATGATTATGCAGGGTCGTCGAAAATTAGCTGAAAATCCTGAGGCATTACAACAGGCCATCAATTTTCAAAGAATGAAACGTATGGGGCAACCTCAGGAAGTAGCTGATGTTGTACTTTGGTTATGTAGCTCCGAATCAAGCTTTATTACAGGTCATTGTATGGCTGTAGATGGCGGAGCATTTGCTTAATCAAAAGGTTTT
>NZ_JBMLSD010000350.1:0-19065 GCF_049240685.1 Flectobacillus sp. | reverse complement strand
GTGCCTGTTGCCTAAAAACCTTTTGTAACTACACTTACCTTTTGCCTAAGGCCTACGGCTTACAGCCTAAAGCCTGTCTAATAAAGATCATCTAGCGATAATTTAAGATACTTATCGACTGAGCGGAAGGTGCTTGTTACACCCACCATTACGCCAATCATCAAAATGATAAGAATCAGTAAAACCATCTTATCTATTTCTTGTAAAATCACCAAGCCATCGACTTTATATACGGCCAATTGTTGGGTCACAATCAGCAAAGTGCTTGCAATAAAACCACTAATCAGACCTTGTAATGCTCCTTTCGATACAAATGGCTTACGGATAAAGGCATCGGTAGCCCCTACCAGCTGCATGCTACGAATGAGGAAACGTTGCGAATAGAGCGCCAATTTAATTGTATTGTTGACAAGCATTATAATAATCACCAACAACATCAATACAAAGCCTGACAAAATGAGATATATTTTAGAAATATTTTTATTAACCTCGTCCACAAAATTTTCTACATAACCTACTTCTTTAATTCCTTGGATACGCTCGAGCGACTTTTTAATTTCCTTTAATCTACTTTCGCTAAAATATTCTTCTTTGATTTTGATAGAATAGGAATTTAATAAAGGGTTGTTATTTTTACCAAGTAACTTATGAAAATCCTCACCAGAGTCCTCGATAAACTGCTTTGCGGCAGCATCTTTAGAAATAAAATTAATTTGAGCAGAATTATCTTTGTAAAGAACAAATGGATATTTGGCAATTTGTTTGTAAATCGAATCTAGCTTAGAATTGGACAAATCGTTGTCAAGATAAGCCTGAACCTCTACATTTTGACGCACAACCTCTGCCAGTTTACGGGCGTTGAGTGTCAAGAGTCCGCAAAGACCAATCAAGAACAAGGCAATTGTTAAACTTACAACTACCATCAGATTAGGGGTATTTCCTAGTTTTTTAGCTTTTGGCATGATTTTACAGTGCGATTTGGAGAGTAATCTTCAATGCTACGCAAGTAATCGGTTCGAGTGATTGATATCCAAACAAAATTACTTGTTTTTCATTGCAATAATATACATTTAACGCTTTTTAACAAAAAAGCCGTCTGATAAACTCAAACGGCCTTGGGGCTATAATTTCTAATTTCTACGTTCGATTTCGTCTCTAATTTTAGCAGCCTTTTCGTAATCTTCACTTTCAATCGCCTCCTCAAGCATTTTGTTGAGTACCTCTACAGGATTATCTCTGAGCATTTCTCCAAAAGACTTCTTAGATGAAACTTCCTCTACTGCCTCCTCGTCTTCATCATGATGGGAAGTTTCGTTTACGGAGATTCCTGCTTCAGACAAGACATGCTCTGTGGTATAAATAGGCACATTGAAGCGCAAACCTATAGCGATGGCATCGGATGGACGAGCGTCAATTGTTACATTTTTTAATCCATCAGTGCAAAGAATTTTAGCAAAAAATACACCTTCTCTAATATCTGTAATCGTTATTTCAGTTACGGAATAGCCGAATGACTTTGCAAAAGATTTGAATAAATCATGAGTCATTGGTCGGTTAGGTTCAATTTTTTCTATTTCGATAGCAATTGCCTGTGCCTCAAATGTTCCAATAATAATCGGTAAACGACGAGGACCATATTCTTCACCTAATACAAGCGCAAAAGAGCCCGTTTGTGATGAACTTGGTGACAATCCCAATATTTCTAGTCTTATTTTCTCCACTTTGTTAGAGCTTATAATGAATAAACGGTTGAATTCCTACCAACATTGTCTACAACCTTGCCAAACCGACATTTTATGTCAATTTGTCATAACCGGTAGGATTTATGCTGATAACAAAGATATAAACCTGATTAATTTTAAAAAAGTTTTCTTTCTCTTTGTTTTACGAAATTAAGGCTTGATTTTTTTCTCTTAAAAGAAATATACGTATAATCCATTTTATTTCATACTGATAATCAATAAAAAAGACCTACCCCAGGGTTGAGATAGGTCTTTTTGGGGAATAGCAAGAAATTTTGATTATCGATAAATTTATCAAAACTCAGGTCACTATTTTGATGCCTGAATGGCTTTTGTTAATCGAGGCAACACATCAAAAACATCACCGACAATACCATAATCAGCAGCTTTGAAGAATGGTGCTTCTGGGTCTTTGTTGATTACTACAATCACTTTGGATGAATTGACACCAGCCAAATGTTGAATAGCTCCGGAAATTCCACAAGCGATATAAAGATTTGGAGAAACTTTGATACCTGTTTGTCCAACGTGCTCATGGTGAGGGCGCCAATCCAAATCAGAAACAGGTTTTGAACAAGCTGTAGCCGCTCCAAGCGCAGTAGCCAAGTCCTCAACAATTCCCCAATTTTCTGGGCCTTTCAATCCACGACCTGCCGATACCACCAAATCTGCCTCTGGTAATGATACTTGTCCAGATGCTTTGTGAGTTCCTGTTACTTTCACTGCAAAATCAGCATCATTCAAGGCAGGTGCAAAGCTTTCAACTGATGCAGTCCCCTCTCCTTCAACCACACTCACGGCATTTTTCTTGATAGCAATTACCTTTTTATCCGATGTCATGACCACCGTGGCAAAGGCTTTTCCTGTATAAATACTTCTTTTTACACTGACACCATTTGAAAAATCTGGCAAATCAACCACATTTGACACTATAGATGCTTTTAATTTAGCAGATACTCGCGCCGATACTGCATCCCCTAATGAAGATTTTGCCAAAATGATAAATTCGGCAGAAGTAGCACTCACGGCCTCCGCCAGCACACTTGAATAAGCTTGAATCGAAGCAACATTCAGGCGTGCATCCGATGCCCACAATACCTTACTCGCCCCAAACTTTCCTGCTACCGCTAAAGCTTCGTTGTTTGACTCACCGATGGCCAGTACTGTCGTAGAAGTACCATTTGCTTTGGCCACTTCGGCTCCGTAATAGATTGCTTCTAATGATGATTTTTTGATTGAGCCGTTATCTAATTCGGCAAAAACTAAAACGCTCATGATAATATCGTTTGTGTGTTAATCAGTAAAAGTAGTTTTTTGTTAATCGTGTATATGTTATTGGGATTTTATATTTCTCCGACTAACTACCTAATTGTAAACTCTTTTACTTTACACTGTTAAAGACTTTGGATAAATATTCGATTGAAATTCTTACAAAACTTTAGCTTCGTTTTTCAACAAATCAATCAGTTTTTCTGCCTCCTCCGCAGGAATCATTTTTACTGCACCTTTTGGTGCTGGAAGCGCGTACTTTTCAGTAATAGTTAAGCCTGCGCCTACTGGTTCTACAACCTTAAGCGGTTTAGTACGTGCCGACATAATTCCACGCATATTCGGAATTTTCCACTCAGCGATAGGTTCTTGACACCCTAATACTAATGGCAATGAAGCTTCGATATCTTCTTTACCGCCTTCAATTTCACGTGTCATTTTGGCAACACCACCATCAATTTCCAATTTCATAACGGGCGAAAGTGACGGAATTCCCAACATCTCTCCTACTAATCCATGCACCACACCACTATTGAAATCGATGGATTCACGACCCATCAAAATCAAGTCATAGTTTTCTTGAGAAGCAATATGCGCAATTTGTTCTGCAACAAAATACGAGTCTGTTGGTTCGGTATTTACACGAATAGCATCATCGGCACCAATTGCCAAACATTTACGAATTACTTGCTCAGACTCAGCCTCACCCACGTTCAAAACTGTTACGGTACCGCCGTGCTGTTCTTTGAGTTCGACTGCACGAGACAAAGCATAATCGTCGTAAGGTCCGCAAATATATTGTACGCCCGTTTTGTTAAACTTGGTATCACCATCGGTAAATGAGATTTTAGCGGTGGTATCAGGGACATTGGTAATACATACTAAGATTTTCATAACAATTAAAATATTATGTTTACAGTAGATTAATCATACAGTTTAATTTTTTCACTATACCGAGGATATTTTTAACTTTTCGAACAATATCCTGATGCAATATTAACGAAAAGTTTTAAAAATAGTATGCAAGCATAATATTTTTTTAAAAGTTTTTTACAAACCCTTTTATTTAGAGCAAGATGAACCAATTTCGCCTTGAACAATTACGTAGTTTTTATGAAGAAGAGCCCAACGACCCTTTTAATGCGTATGCGTTGGCAACAGAGTTATTGAAATTTGACCTTCAGGCAGCAAGACAGTTATTTGAAGAATTGTTGCTAAAACACCCCACTTATTGGGCAACTTATTATCATGCTGCGGCACTTTACACAAGCTTAGAAGAATTTGACTTGGCTGAAAAGACCTATCAAAAAGGTATTGAGATTACAACAAAGCTCCAAAACGAAAAAGCCTTAAAAGAACTAAAAGGGGCTTATCAAATGTTTTTAGATGAGCGAGAAGAATGGTAAAAAATTTCGGATTTGGGATTGCTGATTTTGGATTTACAGTTTATCTAATTCAAATGAAAAAAATCTGAAATCAAACATCCAAAATCCGAAATCCAATTAAACCTTTCCTTTCTCAAACATTCTAAGAAATAAAACAAACTCCGATGCGGAGCGTTATTGAGTAAAATCACAACGAAAGTCATGAACTGCAAAAAACATATCTTGCTTTTCTTCGTCCTAACCCTTGGTTATGGATGCTTGGCTTGGGGAATGAAATCTGCTTCATTCGCCAATTCAGGAAGAAAAGCGTTTGTTGCAGCCACAAATATTTCTGGTACTAATAGTGTCGTAAAAAATACCAATCCATCCGTTGTTTTGGCGGATGACAACGAGACAGAAACAGAGCAAACTTCAGACTTCAATTCTGCTTCGGGTTTTATTCCAGATTTCAGTTTATGTTTAAAAGCCCTTCTATTGCCCGAACATTGGGTAATAGTGAAATATTCTTGTAATACTAGTCATTGTCAAATCAATCACCTCTACGTGCTTTTCCATGAGTGGAAATATTTACCTTTCTAATTGCTTGTTTTAAAATGTAGTAGCCGTTTTTATTTGCTACCACACCCATTTGGATACTGATTTTTCGGTTTCCTTAGTTTATCTATTCTTTTTATAATCATTATAGTATTTAAGGCCATGAAAACTAACAAGCTTTTCAGAGGAATGGAAGCATTTGGAGCAATGAGCTTCCGTCAATCAATTGTTGCTTTTACTGCGATTATCTTTACTTTTTTTCAAAGCAATATCTTTGGTCAAAGCAACCAATTAGAAACGCTCAAAGGTATGCAACAAACTATTGCATCCTACGATGCGGATGTGCGTGAGGCAGTACTAACAGCCAGTCAATATCCTGTTGTATTAGCCAATATTCAAAATTTACATAACCAATCACAAAATTCATTTCAAAACGTTATTAAAGACTTTAGTCAAAAGAAACAAGGTTGGTTTTATGAGCTAACTCGCTACCCAGACTTGTTGCACACTTTGGCCACGACACCAAATGGAAAAAATCGTGATGAAATTGAAAGTTTGTTGCCTAATAAAGATGAAAATCTTGCGACAGCAGCATGGAAACTCTATCGTCATCACGAGGATGATTTGGACAAAGTAGACCAATTGTACCAACAAGCCGAGGATGGTTTTAAGAAAACGATTGAACCGCTTGACCCAACTGCACAATCTGCTTTTACTACCTTGGCAAAATATCCTGATGTCATGTTATTCTTGAATGACAATTTGGACATTACACAACAATTAGGCAAAAAGTACATTTCGGATCAAAACGGTTTGAAAACTGAGCTTGCTGCAACACATGACAGTTTGGTGGTACAAAATCAAGCACAATTAGCGGCTTACAAACGTGAGCTTGACAAAAATCCACAAGCCAAACAAGAGTTAAATCAAGCTGCGAAGGATTTTGCCAGAAGTAATGGTTATATTCTGCCTAATGGTCAAATCGCTTATGGAAATGGCTATGGCTACGGTTATGCCAATCCCTATTCTTATTGGTTTGGTTATCCATACTGGTATGGCTCAGCATTGTGGTACCCTGGAGCTTATTGGGGGAGTTTTGGGTTGACTTACGGCTTTGGTGGCTGGGGCTACGGATTATTTCCTGCCTACGGATTCTCAAATTGGTTCTTTAATGGCGGTTACTATATGAATTATCCAAATTTATATCGTCATTACGGCAACTATTACCGCAATGTAGTTGCTAGTCGACCTACTTATTATCGTGGAAATACCTTTGGAGGTACGATGAATAATCACTTTGCAGCCTCGAGAGCTGGCTACTATAATGGAGCTAACCGTACTAATTTTGGCGGAAATTACGGTGCTGGATTCCGTTCGGGTGGATTCTCTGGTGGAGGTAGAAGTTTTGGTGGCGGTGGCGGTAGACATCGTTAAAGGTTACTCGCCATTCTCAATTTAGTGAGTTGGGGCTGAGTGATTATTTTAAAAATCAAAAGCGGTCGAAAAACAATTTTCGACCGCTTTTTTCATGCTACTATGCGAAATATGACTTAGCTTAAGACGCAATCATTGCCTCTCTACGGACAGAATACAAACTTTCACATAATCACTAAATTCTGGATGACTCCAGTTTTTTGTTTAACAAAAAGAAAGATATCTTGATTCTCATAAATACTTAAATATTCGACCCAGCCACATAACTAGTTGTCCATGCTGCCTGAAAGTTGAATCCTCCAGTTACAGCATCAATATCCAATACCTCGCCAGCAAAAAACAGCCCTTTGATTTTCTTGGACTCCATTGTATCGGGGTTAATTTCGTTTAAATCTACCCCTCCGCAGGTGACAAACTCTTCCTTAAATGTTGTTTTTCCTAGAACCGATTGATTACAGTTAATTAGATTTTCAGTAAGCTTATTGAGTTGTTTGTTCGAAACATCAATCCAACGTAATTGCTCGTCGATTTCAGCTAATTCACATAGGCGTTTCCACAAGCGCGAAGGTATACCTAATAATTGATTCGACTGAATGACTTTTTTCGGATGTAATTTTTTCTGAGTAGCCCACTGTTCGCGTACTTCATTTTCAGTTGTTTCGCCACACCAATTGATCAAGGTCGAAAACTTGTATTCTACTTTTGCCAATTCTTTTGCTCCCCAAGCCGACAACTTTAAGATAGCTGGCCCCGAAAAACCCCAATGCGTTACTAACAAAGGGCCATCTTGTTTGAGTTTTTTTCCTGCAATTTTGACATTTGCATTAGGTACACTCACTCCAGAAAGGTCTTTAAAAACACCTTCGGGCGTATTAAAGGTAAACAAAGATGGTAAAGGACTAAGTATATTCAAGCCCAAATCTGCCAGCCAACGATAGCCTTCGACGTTGGGATTTCCTCCTGTTGTTACAAGTACAGCGTCGACATCAAGGCTCGTTCCGTCTAATAAATCAAGGACAAATCCAGTCTCTTCTTTCGGGTGGATTTTGGATACACCTGTGGATGTTTTTACCTGAACACCTTTTCTAATAGCCTCATTTTCTAAACATAAAGCAATGGTTTCGGAGCTATCCGTGGTGGGGAACATACGTCCATCTGACTCGATTTTTAAGGCAACACCTTTTTGTTGAAACCAATCGATAGTACTTTGAGGATTGAAGATTTTAAAAAGGGGCTTCAGAAAGCTCCCTCCTCTTGGATAAAAATTTGCCAACTTTTTATCATCAAAACATGCATGTGTGACATTACAACGCCCTCCGCCCGAAATCCGAACTTTATTGAGAACCGTCCTATTTTTTTCCAATAACAAAACCTCAGCAGCAGGATTTTGTTCGGCGGCTCTAATTGCACCAAAAAATCCAGCAGCTCCTCCTCCTATAACGACTATTTTTTTACGACTCATTTGATTTTTTTATCTAAGACTTTTCAATTCTGATACTGTTCGAGCTTATTTCTCGTTTTTTTAGTCAAAAAGCCCCAGACTCTTACGTTTATTAGTACGAAATTAGTAAAATTGTAGTCTTTTAGCTTAATCCCAAAAGTCTATTCTGAAATTACTTTCAAAAAATAGCATTGTGGCGTACAGCCCCCATCAAAAATATTCATACCAAAAGGAGGCTAGAAAAACCCAGTAAAATTATATTATGAAAACCAATAAAATTAAGTTCTTATTTTTCCTCGCTGTACTCGGAATATTTCTATATTATTGGGGTCAACCCCACCCATTTCAGCAATTCAAACACGATGTTTCTAACATTTTTAATAGTAAAACTGAAAAGAAAAAAGAACCTTGGACTCGTGAAGGACGTGAAGACAATGTAGCAAGCGATACCAAAGGAAATGACAACGAAGCCTCGGATAATGAAGCCACTGACACAAAGCATACCGAAAAAAAGGATAATTCGATAGTCGATATTCTTAAAGAGGCAGTTGAAGAGGGTACCAAAACATTACCTAATATCAAAGATGAAGTCTTTAAGGATAATAGTTCTTCAAACGTTCTATTCAAAGACCTTGACAAATACAAACCTTACTCATCGAAAGACAAGGAAATTGTACGACATACGGGTTATATGTTGAGCTATCAAGAGGATTATGAGCAGGCATCTTGGGTATTGCATTTATTGAAATCAGAAGCGGCAAAAGGTACTGAACCCCGTTCAAACGAATTTATGGCCGACCCCGAAGTATCCACAGGCTCGGCAGTTACACAGGACTACTCTCGCTCGGGTTATGATAGAGGTCATCTTTGTCCAGCAGGCGATTTTAAATATGATCACGAATTGCAAAATGAAACTTTTTATATGTCAAATATGAGCCCACAAGCCCCTGATTTTAACCGTGGGATTTGGAGTGATTTGGAGACAAGAGTTCGAAAATGGGCACAAGACAGAGGAGATTTGATTGTTGTAACTGGCCCAATTTTGCGTCAAGGTTTGGAATACATCGGCAAAAGAAATCAAATCGCAGTACCCGAATATTATTACAAAATTGTATACGACCCAAGAGAAAAACAGGCTATTGCTTTTTTGATGCCCAATCAAGCTTCATACGAAACTGTCCGCTCTTTTGCCGTAAGTATTGATAGTATCGAGAAAAAGACAGGTATAGATTTTTTTGCCAAACTTCCCGAGGCTCTCCAAAAACAAATAGAGTCTGAAGTAAACGTAGATGATTGGTTCTAAAAATCGAGTGAATTGTGATTGATAGATGTAGAGATTGTTTAGTTGTAAAAACGCAATGCCATGCGCCTAAAGATAGGTCAACACGAATTTTGCCTCGATTGAGAGGCTCATTTACAATAAAATTCGTAGCATATTTTGCCATTTCAATAAATTATCGACACTATATTTTTGGGTTTTAGAGATTTTTTGAATCTTTGTCAAAAAAGCAAATTGTGGAAACTGTAGAAAAAAACTTCTGGTATTTTTCGCTAATTTGATAGTATATTGACCAACAAACGGTTGAAAAACCAACAAATACTTAAGTATTTTAACCCTTTTTTTTATGAACAAAGTTTATTTGAGTGATTCGGGTCCTAAAGTTTCAGAAGCGGTTTATGGATTTTGGAGATGGACTAACAATGGAGAGCAGACCATTAACCAGATGGAAAAAATCGTAAATCTTTGCCTTGAATTAGGAGTAAATACCTTTGACCACGCAGATATTTATGGTAACTATTCTATCGAAGAATATTTTGGTAAATTAATCAAAAATAAGGGTGTCAAAAGGGAAGATATTGTTTTGTTTAGTAAGTGTGGCGTTCGTAAATCAAATAAAGGATATACGTATTTTGACAATTCTGAAAAATACATTTTAGAAAGTGTAGACAACTCTTTGAAACGCCTTGGCACAGACTACTTGGATATCTTTTTGTTGAATCAGTTAGATATGATTAGCAATCCAGAAGAAACGGCTCAAACGCTTCGTGAGTTGGTAAACATTGGCAAAATCAAACATATTGGGGTGAGCAACTTTTCGGTATTCCAACACCAGTTATTGGAATCATATTTGCGTAAACCTATCGTTACCAATCATATTGAACTAAACTTAGCCAATACTTCTGCTATTGAAGATGGTCGTTTGGACTTTATCAAACAACGCTTTAGCAAACCATTGGCTTGGGCGCCCTTGGCAGGTGGAAAAATCCTTGATGGGACAGATTTCAAATCGGCAATTTTGAAAGAAAAATTAGCTGAAGTCGGTCAAAAATACGGTGCAAATATCGAACAAACCGCTGTGGCATGGTTGATTCAGCTAGGTACATTACCAATTATAGGTTCTTTGTCGGAGCAACGTATTCGCAATGCTGTAAGCGCTACCGAAATCAAATTAAATCATGAAGACTGGTACGAGATTTATAATGTAGCTTTGATGAAATAGCTGATATCCCAAAGTCTATCAGCTCTTGATTTTCTTCTGTTGGGGTTTTCTCTCTAGTTTGTTTGCTATCGTGAAAACCCCGATAATCCTAGTAATCACTACAATAGTAGCGCTATCTTCTTAAATTATCGCAAATAACCGCTGTAGCAATACCAGCGTTTAGTGACTCTGCTCCCCCAAATCTCGGAATGGTAATTTTATGCGTTACAACCTCCTCCACTGCTTCAGAAATCCCGTTAGCTTCGTTACCAATGATGATATAGCCACTTGGTGCAAATTTCAGCGTATGTACATTTTCTGAATCCAAAAATGCTCCATATATCGGTTTTTGCTGCTCTTTTAAATACCCTACCAAATCGGTATAAAAGAGAGAAACCCTAGTAAATGACCCCATAGTTGATGAAATGACTTTAGGGTTATATAAATCTACTGTGCCCTCCGAGCAAATAATCTTTTGAATACCATACCAGTCTGCAATACGAATAATAGTGCCCAAATTGCCCGGGTCTCGAATTTCATCCAAAACCAAAGCATATTCAGTATCATTTACCAGAAGCTTTTGATTAGATTTTATCTTAGCAACTGCCAAGGCTGCATTGTTCGAACTAAAGGTACCAGCCTTCTCTAATTCTGCCTGTCCTACAATTTCGGCTCTTAAAGGTTGTTTGTCTAATAGAGGTTTAGTTTCTTTGTAAAAATCCTCAGTAACATACAAGGACTCAAGCTCAAAATCAGACGTTAGCAATTCGACTACACTTTTGGCTCCTTCAACCACAAAAGCTTGGTATTCTTGACGAAACTTTTTTTGCTGAAGAGAATTAATGTATTTAATCTGGTTTTTTGACAACATAAAGCAATATTTTAAAAGGTTAGTCGCTGTAAATCAGCCCCCTTGTTACATATATTAAATATGACTTTGAGACATTTTTGCATATATCTCTCATTAATCGGAATAAGTAGTTGGCTTTCGGGCTGTACTACTTCAAACATATTTTCTGACCCTTTGCTCTATTCTCAAAATTTTCGTGGCAACCGAAAAATCACATCTGAGAATTTGGAGCCTTTATTACCCCAAAAACCTAACAAAAAAATCCTTCGCACGCCAATAACGCCAGGTTTGTATTTTTATCAGCTTTTTTCTAAAGATTTCCCCAAAAAGAAACTTCAGTGGGAATATGAACTTACAAAGTTAAATGAGGATTTTGAGGAAAAAATAAAAGGATTAGATATTAATTCGAACGAGTACAATAAATTACTTCAAAAAAAGGAAAAAAAGGCTCAAAAGCTTACCCGTGCAATTACAGAGGGGAATTGGGCCATGAGAACTTTCGGCGAGCCTCCTTCTTACTTCTACAAAGAGGATGCTGAAAAAAATGTGGAAAAAATTAAGACTTACTACAAAAATCATGGTTTCTTCCAAACACAAGTTTCGTATAAGGTAGATTCTCTTTTCATCAAAAAAGGGAGTGTTGCCATCAACTATATTATAAACGAGGGAACAAGCTATCCACTCGGTTCGAACGACTCATTGGTTGTAAAAGATTTCAAAATTGCTCAGTTGCTCGAAAAACATCGTAAAGAGAGTTTTTTAAAAAATGGAGAACGCCTCACCGTTGAGAACTACAATGCCGAAAAAGATAGAATCGAAAACCTCCTCAAAAACAACGGCTATTATGCCTTCTCAAAAGATTTTTTAAGTATCAAAATCAATGCTTTGGACACTGCACAAACAGGAAAACTTCAGGTAATTACCTACATTCCGAATCCTGACAGAGTCCCCAGAAGTAATAATTACACCACTGCTTACAACTTTGGTAATATCCAATTTATCTCGGATGGTACCTATGCCAATGCCTTCAAGGCAAAAGCGGATACTGTCTATAGTCCACATATTCAATACATTTTTGTCAATAAGCGGTTTTCGCCGAGTGTGCTAGATACAAAAATTGATTTGAGAAAAAATCAACTTTTCAGTCAGGAAAAGATAAATCAGACACAAAAAAAGTTGTACGGCCTAGAGCAGTTTCAGTTTACACGTGTCAATCTGGATACCACCAAAGGGGTGATTAACGCCTCGATTTATGCACGCCCACTCGATAAATATGAATTTTCGGTAGAAACAGGAGGAAGCGTATTTGCAGGAGGTAGTCTCACGAATTTAGTACCTGGTCCCTTCCTGAATACCTCGTTCAAAGCTCGAAACATCAATAATAGTGTAAATTCTTTTGAAACTACACTCCGCTTTGGTTTTGAGGCACAAGCAGGCTTTTTACGACCCGATTCGGTCAATAGAAACCTCGAACTTGGCTTGAATACATCCTTTATTATTCCTAAAATATTATTGCCAGAAGGATTAGCACAACGTTTTGAGAATTTTTCGCCTCAAACCCGAATTAGTGTCGGAGGCGAGTTCATCGGTCGACAAGAATATAACCGATTTGGCTTTAAAGTCGGAAGTACTTTCAACTGGCGTCCTTCAGCAAACAAGTATTGGCAGGTATCGCTCTTTGACGTCAACTTGGTAAATACCAGCAATCAAGCCCCTGCATTCCGAAAGTTTTTGGACAGCTTGCTACTTTTAGGCAACAATCTTAAAAGGAGTTTTCAGCAATCATTTATTTCAAGTATGAGTGCCACCTACACTTATACAGATAATCCTTACGGACAACTCAAACAAGGAAAATATCTTAAACTTTTTTTAGAATCAGGAGGCACAACCTTGAATTTAGTCAAAGGGAACAAATTTGGTTTCTTGACAGACCTCCTGCAAGATTCTTTACAATTTTACAGATTTTTAAAAATAAGTGCTGACTATCGAAAATATATTCCGATTGGTAGAAGTGATAAAACCTTGCTGGCCTACAGATTAAGTACAGGTGCAGCCTATGCATACGGTGCCGATAAAGATTTACCTTATGAGAAAAACTTTTTCATTGGTGGCCCCAATAGCTTAAGAGCATGGCGACCAAGAGGTTTGGGGCCTGGCTCTTTTACTGGTTCATTTGATAATCCTGGAAGTATTATTCTTGAAACAAGTGCAGAGTTGCGTTTCAAGATTCTTCGATTTTATGGTGACTTGAACGGAGCGCTTTTTGCCGATGCGGGTAATGTTTGGAGATTCCCTAACCAAAATACCGCTGGTTTGACAGGCTCAGATTTTAAATGGAATAGGTTTTACAAAGAAATAGCCATGGATATTGGCTTCGGATTAAGATATGACCTATCTTTTTTTGTGATTAGATTTGATTGGGCAGTACGAGTACTCGACCCTGCTTTTAAAGGCGATAATTGGGTCTTCTTGAGAGAAAATCTGAAAGATCCGCTATATCCACAACAACCCTATGCCAATCCTCTAACACTCAACTTTGGTATTGGTTATCCATTTTAAGGAAGTGAGTATCTATTGACAAATATCGGAAAAGATTGATTTTTACTATCTTATTCTTGTTAAAGTAATCTAATTAAGTAGGAAAATGTTATTGATTAACAGTATATCGGTTATTTGAATGATCGATTTAACACTCTGTGCCTTGTGCCCAACACACAAAATTAAAATCTAATTCTGCACGATTACTTAGACTTCTAAATTCTAGCTGCCATGATTTACAAAGCCTCCTTAGACAAGCTCGCAAAAATCACCTCAATAGGTGTTACGCTGTTATTTGCTTTCATGGCCGTATTTCTATTCCCGATTCTTCAACAGGAGAGTTTTTGGGTGACTGTACTAACGATTGTTTTGCTCGTAGCTACTTATGTAATCAGTTTGGGTTACAGTCCCCGAGCCTATCAAATCACAGAGGACAGCCTTGTCATCAATCGACTTTTTTACAACGCAAAATACGAAAGACGAAAAATTGAAAAAGTTGAAATTTTGAGTAAAGAGCAAATGGGTTTTGCCATCCGAACATTCGGTGTTGGAGGCCTATTCGGATATTTTGGCTATTTCGCTAGTAAAAACCAAGGTTCAATGCTCTGGTATGTTACTCAACGTGAAAAATTTGTCATGATTCAGCTTGAGGGAAACAAAAAAATCGTCCTTACTCCCGACGATGCCATCGGTTTTGTGTCGGATTTAACCCTTTAGTTTGTGTAGAATGATAAGTTATGACTTCCAACCATCGAGGATTTGGGATTTCTTCTTTCAGAAATAAAGGAAAATCTTTTTTGTTTTTTTAAAATCCAAAGGGTTACAATACCGATTTCAGCAAAATGTACAATTCAATTAGCATTTTTATTCAAAAAAAATGCCTACCCCATTAAACATTCCTCTGTTTAATCTATCAAAGCCTTATATTTTCTTCCTTTCCAACAATCACCTTATGAAGCAATAATCTACTAAATATTTAGGCTCTTACACGAGCATACATATTTCTTTAACTGGGTCAAATATCGCTAAAACTAAATTTAGTCATGACTATGATTGCTTCAACTCTCAAAAGAATTTCGCTTTTGAAAAAGGTGCTATTCTTTACCGCTTGTACTCTTTTCATTCAAGTAAAAACCTACTCTTTCGCTGATTCCAAACCCATACTTGTCGACAGTTTACGCTATGGAAAATTCGGAAAATTAACGATGTATCATCCATCGGGTACGCCTAATTCATTGGTTCTCTTCGTGTCGGGTGACGGAGGCTGGCAGTCTGGCGTATTGAGCATGGCTCGTTATTTGGCCTATCAAGGAGCCTTAGTGGCAGGAATTGATGCCAAAACTTTTGCCGCTGCTATGGCAAAAGACAAGGGTGCGTGTTCGTATCCTGCCGCAGATTTTGAGCAATTAAGCATGATGCTACAACGCAAATATCATTTTGCTTCTTATCAAAAACCTATTCTTGTAGGCTATTCTTATGGCGCAGTATTCATTTACGGACTTATTGCACAAGCACCAGCTGGTACTTTCAAAGGAGGTATTTCGCTTGGTTTTTGTCCAGACATAGACCTCAAAAAACCTTTTTGTAAAGGCAATGGACTTTTGTATCATGTACTCAAAGAAGGCAAATCGTATTACTTTGACCGTGTCGAAAAACTTCCTGCACCATTTATCGTTCTCAACGGGGTAAAAGACCAAACTTGTCCTTACGATGCCACAGCATCTTTCTTAAAAGGTATCAAAAATGTGCAGCTAATCACTTTACCCAAAGTAGGTCATGGATTTTCATACACAGGAAATTGGCTACCTCAGTTTAAACAAGCTTACCATTCTTTGGCAACAACGACTTCAAAAGCATTACCAGTAAGTCTCAAAACAGATTTACCTATTGATATTATTGAACCGAAGTCAAATGCCAGTAATGAATTAGTATTTTTCCTTTCGGGGGATGGCGGCTGGACAAGTTTTGACCAAGGTATTGCCAATGCTTTTGCCGAGAAAGGCATTGCTGTAATAGGCATAGATTCCCAAAAATATTTCTGGAATGCTCGAACTCCTGAAGAAACGGCAAGGAAAATTGCAGAAATTGCGCAATATTATTTGCAATACAAAGAAGTCAAGTCATTCCGAATAATGGGGTATTCTTTTGGGGCTTGCGTAGCACCATTTATTGCTAATAAACTTCCCGAATCGCTTCGAGAAAAACTATCTAGTATAACCCTACTCTCACCTGATACTAAGGGAGATTTTGAAATTCATGTGGCAGATATGCTTAGTTTGGGAGGCAATAATGACCCTTATGATGTCGTCAAAGAATTGGAGTTATCTCATTCTTTCAAACGACTTTGTCTATTTGGAAGCGACGAAGATGTCGACATCACCAACTCTTTTAGAAAAACAGGAGCCAAAGTAGAAATTCTCCCAGGGGGACATCACTTTGACAATGCCTATACAAGTATCGTTAATAAAGTTTTAGAAAATTAGGTGTAAAGGCTGAGAATAGCAAATACACAAATTACCTAATAATGAGAACTTTACAATAGTATTGCATTTCTGAGTCCGTTAAAAAATCTCATAATTCTATGAAAAACCTCCTTAAATCTCGAAACTACTATTTAAAAGAAATTCTTGCTTTTTTGTTTCTATTATTAGCAATATATTTCTTCCGACAACAACAGTCTGATATCGTGCAGTCTGTGGATATAGTAAAAAATGTTGACTTGAGTTACTTCTTTGTAGGCATATTAGTCACCGTATTGTATATCCTACTCAATGGACTCATGTATGTATATGCCTTTCGAGCAGTACAAAGTAATATCACACTTACAGATGGGCTAAAGCTCTTTCTGAAACGAAATCTTATCAGTGTATTTTTGCCAGGAGGTGGTGTTACTTCTTTAGCCTTCTTCAATCAAGAAATTGAAAGAAAAGGAGTAAGTAAAACTAGAATTAATTTTGCTTCCTATATCTATGCTGTGGTAGGAATAGCCTCGCTTGCCTTGGTGGCATTTCCAGTTTTGGTCTATCTTGCCATTGCACGTAGTTCCTCTACTAGTTCGTGGTTAGCCTTTGGGGGAATTGTCGTGCTTGTGGCATTATTGGTGTGGGCAACTTGGTCTTTTCTGGAGAAAGGATGGGTGTACAAGCAATTAACCAAAGTAAGTCCGCAGTTTGAAATGTTAGCCGAAGAAATCAATGTAGGGAATTTTTCGGTAAAAGAAATACTGATGGTATTACTCTTTTCGGTAGGCATTGAAATCACGGGGATGCTACACTTAGGTATTGCCATGAAGGCTCTAGGATTGTCTGCCAGCATCGAAAGTTGCATCGCGGGCTATGTGATAGCAACACTTTTCTATGTCATTTCTCCATTTTTGAGAGGTTTGGGAGCGGTAGAAGTTTCCATGATTTTATTGATAACTTCTTATGGATTTAGCGAAACCCAAGCCATTTCTATCACCATACTTTACCGTGTGTTTGAGTTTTGGTTACCGCTGGTTGCAGGCATTGGCAGTTTTTTATTGAATCGAGGAAATATCCTGCTAAGAATACTTCCTGCCATGCTACTGGCGTTGTTGGGTATTGTCAATATTATTTCGGTGCTCACTCCTCCCCTTGTTGAACGTCTTCAATTATTAGAAAATTTCCTACCTGTTGCCACGGTACATCTATCCAATCAGGCGGTTTTGATGGCGGGTATTTCTATGTTGATTTGTGCGGCATTCTTGATGAGAGGACAGCGTAACGCTTGGTTGATGGCGGTACTGCTCAGTACTGTATCGCTAGTTGGTCATTTGACCAAAGCGATTGATTACGAAGAATCTATTTTTGCGCTTTTTACGCTTGTTATTTTACTTTTTACTAGAAAACAGTACTATGTACGAAGCGATAGAAAATTGCAAAGTTTTGGTTTACGCTTGGCAGGTTTAATCCTAGGAATGGTATTAGTTTATGGCGTCGTTGGTTTTTACTTTTTGGACAAAAAAGAATTTGGCATTGACTTTTCTTTAAGTAATTCCATCGAAAACAGTATACGAAGCTTTTTCCTTCTAGAAACAACGGTCTCTCCTGTCACTCGTTTTGCCAAAGGTTTTATTCATTCAATCAATCTTTTGGGAAGTTTGTCCTTGGGTTTGCTTATTTATGCTTTTGTCAAACCTTATATTTTTCACTATTCTTCAGATGAGGAAGAACAAGCAAAAGCACTTGAATTATTGGCAAAATATGGTCACACAGCCGACGACCATTTCAAAGTAGATACTGATAAAACTTTCTTTTTCGGCACTAAAATCGAGGGATTTATTGCTTACAAAATTGCCTCTGGTTTTGCCATAGCTTTGGGTGAGCCCGTATGTGAAGATTCTCCAGAAAGTATGCGCAAGTTGCTACACGAATTTGAAGTTTTTTGTAAAAGAAATAGTCTAAAAACCGCGTATTATAAAATTGATGAAAGCAAACTATCACTTTTTGAGTCTTTTGGTAAAAAATCATTACCAATCGGTCAAGAGGCTATCGTGAATTTACAGACTTTTACTTTGGAAGGAAAAGACAAAAAGTCATTAAGAAATGCCTTGAATGCTTTGGAAAAAAAGGGTTTTAAAACGGTCGTTCATCAAGCGCCCATCAAAGATGGACTTTTACAAAAACTCAAACACGTTTCAGATGACTGGCTCCGCTCTTTAGATCGAAAAGAAATGGTTTTTTCGCAAGGAATGTTTAATTGGAATGAGTTGAAAAATCAAACCATTATTACCATTGAAAACAGCGATGAAAAAATCGTTTCTTTTCTCAATATCATTCCCGATTATACACCCAATGAAGGAACGTATGACTTGGTCAGAAAAACGGAGGATGCCCCCTCTGGTTCAATGGATGCACTGATTATTGCCCTTATCGCCCAGCTCAAAGAACAAGGATTGAGCGCCCTCAACATGGGCGTAGCGCCTATGTCGGGTATCGACCAGCCAAAAGATTTTCCAGAATGGACAGTAAAATTTGCCTATGAAAAGCTCCAACAGTTTCGTCATTATCACGGCTTGAGAGACTTTAAAGATAAGTTTAATCCAACATGGGTCAACAAATATCTGGTCTACGAAAATCACTATGATTTGGTTAGCCTTCCTATGGCTTTGGGTAAAGTGATGAAACCCTAGGTCTTAGTTTTGGCTTTCTGCTATGAGTTATCAAAAGCTAGTTCGAGACTTTGTCTTGAACTAGCAATTTACCCTCTTAAGTATTAGCGCAGAATTATATTTAATAGGGACAAGGCAACAGGCACAAGGCAAAGAGTGTTAAAATGTTTTTTATAACCACAGCCATGTTTTTTACAAAGCCCACCGCCGAATGCTCAAAGCTGAAAGCCGTAAGCTCAAAAATTAAATTCTATTTTGTCC
>NZ_JBMLSD010000349.1:0-61532 GCF_049240685.1 Flectobacillus sp. | reverse complement strand
GCAATCGGTAAAAACATATCTATCATTACTAAAAAACAATGTAACACTCTTTACTTTGTGCCTGTTGCCTAGTGCCTAATACAGAAAACTTCAATCCCTACTTACTGAAGTATGTTGGCAATAATAAGTTTAATCATTGAAGCTTCTGCCTATTAGCCTTGTACAAAACATTTCCTAAATAAACTTAGAGAGTTTTGCCTAATGCCTACGGCTTACAGTCTAAAGCCGAGATATCAATGAAGATGATATAGTCAATACTATATTTCTTGTTTTTGATAAGCAATATTTCAATAAATTTGAATGAATTTTACTTAAAGCTTATTTGAAATGAACGGTATATTAATCATTTGCGCAGCTTCTAATACTCCTGATGGAGAATTGTCACATCAAGCTCTTGATAGGCTTTTGGCAGCATGTCAATTTCTTAAAAATAACCCTTCTTTTCAGATACTATGTTCAGGTGGGTTTGGTGAACACTTTAATAGAAGTGATTATCCACACGCTCAACTGATGCAGAATTTTCTTTTAGAACAAGGAGTAAGCTATGAGAGTTTCATAGAATTTGTGCAGGGCGAAAGCTTATTAGAAGATATTCAATTAACCAAAAGACTACTATCAAAATATTTGCCCGATGTAGTGGTAGTTATTAGTTCTGATTATCAAATAGAGAGAGTCAGGCTTTCATTTGAGTTATATTGCCAGTATCCAGGGATTATTTTTATAGAAGCCAAATCAAGTATTTTTGAAGAGGAATTGGAGCGTTTAAAGAGGCAAGAAGCACAAGGCATTAATAGGTTAAGAATGATGTTGAATGCTAGATAGTATTATATGCAAGAAATATGGTATTTAATAAAAGAGGAAAATTGGGTAAGTTTTCATCAAAAAAGGGGGGCGGAGAATATTTTCCGACCCCTTTTTGATGAAAACGTGGAGCATAATCCAATACGTTCAAAATTTAAAATGATACCTATGTTGGATTAGAGTGACTGGAAGGAACAAATAAATTAATAGCAGGTAATCGTACCAAAATTGTACTCTAGGCAATAAGCTGTAAGCTAAAGAAAGAAAGTTATTTTTATTTTCCCTCCAACTTATATGCGCAATACACATTAATTGTGTCCTTCTGACTCAAATAACCTTTTGATACAAATCTTGCGCCATGTTTTCAATAGCCTCTTCTAAATCAAATTCTGGACCATTTTGTTCAAAATAGAAATGGTTTATAAAATGCTGAAAATCTTGTACAGACCATTTTTGTTCAATAATGATTATTTCATAAAAAGCCGTTTTAATTGATGACATTATTTTGCTGAGAATTAAAAAATGTCCAATTTCGAGATGTGCAAACAATGTACTGATTGATAGACCTAGTTTTGGTTGTATAGGTGAGTAAATAGTAGGTTGTTTATTTTCGGGTAAAAATGAAAGAAGCGCTGAATATTTGTTGAAAAGTGATTTGTACTGAGATAACATTTCTACAGAAATGTTATTCATGCCTTCAGTTACGAGATAAGTTGTAATTTGAAGGTTTTTTCGATCAAAAGGTAGCAAGTGCTTCAGAAGGTATTTTTCGTAATCGTTGATATAAAAGCCAATTAACCATGCTTGAAGTATATCAGTTTGGGTATTTGAATAGTGATTTTTTTCTAAAACTCCATTAATTCCAAGAATAGAATTGATGGTTTGGTGGAGTTTTTGTTCGTATAGTTCTATAGCATCCATTTTCAGTTGTGACAGAATATTTACTCATGATTTGATAGATTTTTGCTATCAAGTCGCAATGATTCATTATGGTGATTTCCTATCCAAAAACCCTACCAAAATAAAATAATCTAAAGTAAAATATTGCTATCTTAAGCTAAGAAAAGCATCAATTCGTTCTTTTTGTAATAAATGGTGTCTGAAATGCTGTTCATTCATCCAATACCATTCGTGAGCATTTAGCCAGCCGAATGCAGGTTGAATACATTTGTATTCACCTTTATCCAAAAGGATTTTTTCAGCAAGTATTTTGCCTTGAATTGCTATCTGATCTAGTAAGTCGAGGTAAATTTCTTTTTCTCGTGCGATTGGTTCTGGCCCTTTAAGAGCATCTGGGATTTTTAGCCTAGTGGGTGGAAAACTATTATACTTAAACTGTTTTTCACCATAGACATTTTTCTCTCCTCCAATTTGTCCGTTACGTTGCTCAAGACAGTAGGTAGCACGTTTATAAAAAAAATAAAGTGCCGAAATACACACGTGCTCGTACATTTGACCAATGGACCATTCTTCATCATTGGGTTTTGCCACAAATTGATCATGAGAGTATTCTAGGAGAGATTTTTTGTAATACTCAATACTTTTTTCGAGAGCTAATTGAATTTCATGAGCTTCCATAATGATAGTCAAATAAAGGTTTTATTTTTGTAAATAGCAAAGAATACCAAATGTAGGAATATTCTCCTTTAAAAAGACACTCGATTGAGCAAATATATGAATGTACATTTAGGAAAACTCATTATGCTGATAGGAGCTGTGTTGTTGGTGGGTGGCGCAGTAATTTACTTTTTAGCAGATAAAATAGATAGTTGGAACTGGTTAGGGAATTTGCCAGGTGATATACGAATAGAAAAAGAAAATTTCAAGTTGTTTGTTCCTATAACAACCTCCATTTTATTAACAATTATCCTGAACTTATTGCTATGGTTGTTTAAGAAACTTAGTTGAAATAAGATTAAAAGGGATGCTAGTATTAGCATCCCTTTTAATCTTATTTTTTATTGAATTTGGCTTTACCTTCGTCCAAAAACTTAATAAACTCTTCGATATTTTCATTGTAAGCTCTTGGCTTTACTAGTGTTTTAGTATCGTTATTGGGATCCACTAGGCAGTAGTAAGGTTGAGCATTTCCGTTGAATCTGGTGATTTCAAAATCAAGATTTTGGTCACCAATGGTGGTTTTTCCCAAGCCGTCGTCTTTTGATTTATACCATTCTGATTTTGGAAGTTCGGTTTTATCATCAACATACAGCGCTACCAAAACATAATCATTTTCGATACGCTTTTTCACTTCTGGGTTGGACCATACAGCGGCTTCCATTTTACGACAGTTTACACAGCCATGACCTGTAAAATCAATAAACAATGGCTTGTTTACTTGTTTGGCATAAGCAAGAGCCTCTTTGTAATCAAAAAAGCCATGAAGCCCAAGTGGTAACTTTAGGAAATCATCATATTTTACCTTTTTAGGAAAATTGGGATCAGCACTTGACGAGGTTTCTGCCGAGCTTTTTTCTCCACCAATGACAAAATCTTGCGTTTCCATTGGAGGCAACCATCCTGATAGTGCTTTGAGTGGTGCACCAAACATACCAGGAATCATGTACACAACAAAAGTGAGCACCGCAATAGCTAATAAAGTACGAGGAACCGACACTTTATCTAATTTACTATCGTGTGGCATTTGTATTTTACCCAATAAATAAAGTCCGATTAACGAGAAAATTACAATCCAAGCGGCTAAATAAACCTCGCGGTCGAGTATATGCCAGTGATAAGTCTGATCAGCCGTACTCAAGAATTTTAGGGCAAGAGCTAGTTCCAAGAAACCTAATACAACCTTCACTGAGTTCATCCAACCTCCAGACTTTGGAAGATTTTGTAACCAGTTAGGGAAAATAGCGAATAAGGTGAATGGAATAGCAAAGGCCAATCCAAAGCCAAACATACCAACAATTGGACGTAAGATTTGGCCTTGAGAGCCTAAGCTCAGAATCGTACCAGCAACTGGGCCTGTGCATGAAAAAGATACCAGCACTAAGGTAAATGCCATAAAGAATATACCTCCGATACCACCACGGTCTGATTGAGCATCAATTTTGTTGACAAACGACGATGGCAGGACAATCTCAAACCAACCTAAAAATGACACTCCAAAGACTACAAATACGATGAAAAACAACATATTCGGAATCCAGTGAGTACTAATAAAGTTAGGAGCTGCTTGTCCGAAAGCATAAGCAATGATAGTTCCGAATAACACATAAATTGCAATGATAAAGAAACCATACAAAAGAGCCTTTTGAAGTCCTCCTTTTTGTTTGGTAAAATACGAAACAGTCATTGGAATCAATGGATACACACATGGAGTCAAAAGAGCTACAAATCCACCTCCTAAAGCCAATAAGAAAAAGCTCCATAAAGAGGCATCTTCTGGTTTTTCTTCGTCGGTTGCTTCTGATAAACCGTCTTCCGATACTGCACTTGAATCAGAGTTAGCAGAATCTGCTGTAGCTACATTTGCTGCGGAGTCAACCTTGAGCTTAGAGGCTTCTTCGATAGCTTTTAAAGAATCTAGGTTTGGCTTTTTATCTTCTGATTTTTTGGCAGTTGCAGTTTGTGCTTCAATCAAAAAAGCTCCTTTGATGGGCACACACATGCCAGTTACATCCGAACAGGACTGACTATCGTACACACCATCGATGTTGATTTTGTCTTTCAGGATTTTTACGGTCTGACGAAATTCAGCCTTGCCCTTAAAGTAAGTATATTCGCCATTCCAGATTTCCTTGTCAAACTTTTTTGATGGATTAATTGCTTTAAGATTACCTACTGTTTCGTAAGAATCATTTGGCGTAAATTTGATAGTGGTTACGGTTGGCCCTAAATCAGGATCAAAATCAGATGAGTAGAGATACCAGTCTTTTTGGATTGAAACGGTAAAAATGACGTCAACAGTTTCGCCTACTTCGGGATTGGGCTTTGATAAAGTCCAAGTCCATTTGGCAGGATTAACTTTCTGAGCGAAGCTGATTGTTGTTAAGGTCAATAACAACAAAGTACTTAATAGTAACTTCTTCATGATTGGGGTTTAAGATATTCTTAGTTTGTAAAGCTCTAACGAAAGTCTTCCTTTGTTAGTTTCTTTCTTCGTGAAAGATTGGTCAGAAGAAAGTCGTAGTTTGGAGCAATAGTAGCGGCTTTAAATAAAAGTAAACGACTAACAACTAGGACATGGGATGACTCCCGAACGTTGCTTTGTTTTAATAAGGATACATGGAAGTAACAATGAGCCAGCGTTTTCAGGTGGTTATTGGACTCTTACAGGTACTACAACCTCTACCTTGTCCCATCTGAGTAACATATCGGCACCGTTGGATTGTTCATTAAATTCAATGTAAAACTTTTCTACGGTATCGGATTTATTGATAGCTATGGCTGGCGCATGGAGAATGTCTCTGCTTGGGTCATAAGAAAGCCCCCACTGACCTACCTCTTCGTTGATGATGATTGTCCAAACATCTTTTTCAGGAATTGTGAATAAAGTATAAGTTCCTGCTTTGAGAGGCTTACCAGCAATGAGTACATTTTTATTAAAACTTATTACAGTAGCTTCGTTGGCGCCAGTACGCCACCATTTACCATAAGGAACCAAAGCCTTGGAGTTTTGAGGGCCAAAAATGAGGCGTCCTTTTTTAGCAGGTTGACAGTAATCGACAGAGATTTCTAAGCCATTGTGCGAAAATTCGGCGTTGTCAGAAGGACTGAAAGATTTGGTATAGAAACGCATTCCTACGAAACCAACAGCAAGTAGTGCAAGAAGCACAAGGACTATGCGTAATAATTTAATCATCGAAAAAGATTGTGCCATTGTTTTAAAGAATGATAGTCTATTGAATAAGGTATTGAGCTTGGGAGTTTTAGTCCGCAAGATAATATATTTTATGGCACATCACAAAAGAATAGCTTTCCACCGAAGTGAAAAGCTATCGAACAGTTTACCAAAGACTTTCCATATCTCGATCTCGTTTTACGATACATCTTTCATTTTGTAAAAGGTATAAATTTTGATCGATATCTATACTGGTTTTGGCGTCATCTAATAGGCCTTTATAAGCATTTTTGATTTCTTTTCTTCTAATAGCCTCAAGAAACCTTCGGATATCATCGTCAGATTCCAAAATAAGTCCTGGTACCTCGGTAGGTTTACCATCTTCGTCTTTGGCTACCATTGTAAAGTAAGACGTATTAGTATGTTTGACTTCTTGAGATTTGATATTTTCAGCAATCACTCTAATACCAATAATTAAGGA
Source organism: Flectobacillus sp. (assembly GCF_049240685.1). Classification (NCBI taxonomy): domain Bacteria; kingdom Pseudomonadati; phylum Bacteroidota; class Cytophagia; order Cytophagales; family Flectobacillaceae; genus Flectobacillus; species Flectobacillus sp. The sequence goes on along the minus strand of NZ_JBMLSD010000349.1, from coordinate 55,458 downwards.
AGAACGCCCGACATAGTTGACCGAAGCATGAAGCGAAACTAATTCACCAACTTCTACTGGTTTTTTGAACTCTACATTGTCGACCGAAACGGTCACTACATAAGCACCTGCGTGCTTGGCAGCACAAGCATAAGCCACTTTATCCATCAGTGATAATAAAATTCCCCCGTGGATTTTTCCCCCAAAGTTGGCATACGAAGGAATCATTAATTCAGTAATTGTTGTTCTTGAAGAGTTAACAGATTTTGCGTTTTCCATGAATTTCGTGGTTTAGCTAGCGTCTGAAATTACGTTTAAAGAATATGTTTTTGAACAAATGTAATTTTTGAAAAGTTTTGTATCAAAAGCTTATCCTCAAAAGACAGTCTCAAAGACTACTAGCTGAAGGCTAAATACAGATAAAAAAAATAAGTCCACAAACTTAGTAGATTTATGTCTAAACAATTAGGCTTAATTGGAAATAGACACGTATATTTGCATAAAAATAGAAATTTTCCAAGAAAATGAGCATAAAACCATGAATATCTTGGTTTTGAACAGCTTATGATAGAAATTATTACAGAATGACTCCTGCAACTCTCTTTTGGTTTGTACTACTGACTCCACTAGCAGGATTCGCTATTTCGTTGGGACTAGGCAAAAGTCGCAAAGATATTGTTGGATGGATTACTGCTGGCTTGTCGGTCTTGAATCTCTTGTTTACACTAGGGCTCAGCAAGAGTGTGGTATTGCCTACCAACCTACGTGTGGAATGGTTTAAGATAGGTCAAATAGATTTCTCTTTTGGGTTCTTATTTGATTCAAAGGCATTAATGATGCTTTTATTAGTCAATTTTATAGCATTCTTAGTACAGCTTTTCTCCTTGGAGTACATGGAGGACGATCCTTCCAAACATCGATACTTCGCATTTTTACAGTTATTTGTATTCTCCATGTTGGGAATTATCCTGACCGACAATTTACTAGGGATATATGCCTTCTGGGAATTGGTAGGTTTAAGCTCATATCTTCTTATTGGATTTTGGTATCAGAAAGATTCGGCAACACAAGCTGCTAAAAAAGCCTTTTTGGTAAATCGTGTGGGAGATTTGGGTTTCTTGTTGGGTATTTTCATGGTGTATCGTTATTGGGGAAGTTTAAGTTTTTCAGTATTACAACAAACACCAGCGCATTTGACCCCAGCATTAGCCACCATTACTGGACTACTATTATTTTGTGGTTGCGTCGGAAAATCTGCTCAGTTTCCTTTGCATACTTGGTTACCTGATGCCATGGAGGGTCCTACGCCAGTGTCGGCCTTGATACATGCCGCAACTATGGTTGCAGCTGGGATTTTCTTGCTGGCAAGGATTCAACCAGTTTTTACGGATAATGCCTTTGAAGTAATTGCAGGAATTGGGTGTATCACTATGCTGTTGGGGTCTTTTTATGCTATTTTTCAGACAGATATCAAAAAGACGTTAGCCTATTCGACGATTTCACAACTGGGATTGATGTTGATTGGTTTGGGTACTGCAACCTCTTTGTTTCATCTATTAACACATGCCTTTTTTAAAGCAGGTTTATTTTTGGCGGCAGGTTCTGTGATTCATGCCTTACATCATGCTTCGCACAACCATGATTTTGATGCACAAGACATGAGGCTTATGGGTGGATTAAGAAAAAAGCTTCCTCTGACATTTATTACCTTTGTGATATTTGCGGCTTCTTTGGCTGGATTACCACTATTTTCAGGTTTTTTATCAAAAGATGCTATTTTAGCTAATCTATTTCATTTGGCCGAAATGAATAGTTACTTCAAAATCATTGGTATTTTTACTTTTGTAGGAATTGTAATGACGGCGTTTTATATGTTCAGGCAGGTATGGCAGGTATTTATGGGAGAGTATCGTGCCAAAGATGTACCATTTGAACATATTCATGAGGGCTCATTCCAACTAAAACTCCCTTTGATATTGCTGGCCGTTTTGTCTTTGGGTGTAGTTTTTGCAACAAATCCATTTCATGCCGATCATGCTTGGTTTTGGCATTTTATCGATAGCGACTTCCATTTGTCGGCCTCTTCATGGATTGGATTTGCCTCTATGGCAAGTGCTGGTTTGGGGATTAGCTTAGGGTATCTTACCCGAAATAGAGTATTTATTATAGATATTCCAACTCTAGAAAGTTTATATAAACGGATTTTTGTAAAACCTATCTCCGAGCATGGGTCGAAGCCTCAATCTGTAGGAAATGCAGTAACTTATTTTGATGCTTTGTATGAGTTGGTATTTGTAAAATCAACTTTGCTCTTAGCAAGATTTCTTCAGTATATTGATGCTAATTGGATTGATGGGGGTGTAAATCAAATAGCATTTGTACAAAAAACAATTGCAAAAGCTGTGTCTTGGACAGATGCCTCTATCGTAGATGGTGGCGTTGGGTTAGTGGCTCGTGTGGTGGGTGTGGTTGGCAAAATGACCAGAGCTGTGCAAAACGGCAAAGTACAGTTTTATATTTTTGCGGCACTCGTAGGATTATTGGGCTTAATATTTTTCTTTATATATTAAAAAAATCATTCGTCGATAACAAGGAATCGTTGAGGCGAAGAAAAAACGGTTACAATGTCAGTACTTTCACTACTTATATTTTTACCTATAGCGTTTTCGCTAGTAATCTTATTACTACCAGAAAATCAGAAAGGCTATTTCAGATGGATTACCGTTGGGGTAACTGCCTTAGAATTTATCTTGAGTGTATGGGTATATTTACAATTTGACCAGCATACCGAAGGCTTTCAATTTTTGGTACAGAAAGACTGGATTACCTTGCCACTAGGAAGCTTGGGTGTTGCATCGATAGACTATCTTATTGGGGTAGATGGAATCAGTATGCCAATGGTGTTACTTACGGGCTTGGTAATGTTTATTGGTTCAATATCTTCATTTGAAATTGCAAAAAAAGAAAAAGCCTATTACTCGCTTTATTTGTTGTTGACGGGCTCGGTTGTAGGCTGTTTCGTAGCCTTAGACATGTTTCTGTTTTACCTATTCTTTGAGTTTATGTTGTTGCCAATGTATTTCTTGATAGGTATTTGGGGGGGGCCACGTAAGGAATATGCATCTATTAAATTCTTTATTTATACTTTAGTTGGTTCTTTGTTTATTTTGGTTGTGATGATAGGTCTATACTTATCGGCTATAGATCCTGTAGAAACAGCTTTACAAACAGGTTTGATTAGTGAATTAGATCAGGTAACGCCAAATTTGATTTCAGAGATTCAACACTTGTTGACTGAAGGAAAACTTCCCTCAGAGCAACTTGTACATACTTTTGATCTAAGATTTTTGCCTGACCCTAACAACTTTTTACCAGAGTCATGGCTTCATATATTCTCAAATATTAGTGTAGGAGGAATGGGTTTGCGGAAATGGGCATTCGTATTTTTATTGATTGGTTTTGGTATTAAATTACCAGCAGTGCCTGTTCATACGTGGTTGCCCGATGCGCACGTTGAAGCACCCACTCCAGTATCGGTAGTGTTAGCTGGTATTTTATTGAAAATAGGAGGGTACGGACTTTTAAGAATCGCATATCCTATTTTTCCAGAAGCAGGAAGCGAGCTAGCATTCATAATTGCCATAGTGGGTGTGATATCTATATTATATGGAGCCTATAATGCTTTGGCGATGAATGATCTCAAAAAGCTCATTGCTTATTCGTCGGTATCGCACATGGGTTTTGTATTATTGGGAATAGCCTCTTTGACAAGCGAAGGGGTTAATGGTGCCGTTTTCCAAATGTTTTCACATGGCATATTATCGGCAATGCTATTTGTTTTGGTGGGCGTATTGTATAGTCGCACGCACGATCGCCGTATCAATAGTTATCAGGGCTTGGCTACCAAAATGCCAGTTTTTACGGCATTGACGGCGGTAGCGTTTTTTGCTTCTCTTGGATTACCAGCCTTCTCTGGATTTATCGGAGAATTTTTTACATTGATAGGAGGCTTTAATAGTTTGTATTTCCCCAAATGGATTACAGGACTAGGCGTGTTGGGTTTGGTCTTGGGCGCTGCCTATTTTCTATGGACTTTACAACGGATGTTTTTTGGGAAGTATTGGTCAAGATATGAAGAGTCTATATTGATTGATTTGAATACTAGAGAAAAGCTCATGCTTTTCCCTTTGGCGCTTTTGGCATTGATTTTTGGAATATTTCCCAATCTGATTTTTGATGTGTCTAATCAGGCTGTCAACGAATTGATGAAGCTTTTTGTGTAGGCGATATATCTTTACAAAAAGCTTTAGAATGGCATTACTATAGTAGCAAGAACGGTATCCTCTTCATTCGTAATCGAAAATGAAGCCTTCGTACCATAATGAAGTTCAAGGCGTTTTCTAAGATTGTCTAGCCCAATACCATTGGCACTTGTACGAGGCTGGGGGTTATATTGTCCTGTATTTCTAACTTTAATGATTACATCGTGCCCAAGAGTGTGAATATCAATTTGAATAAGGCCTCCATTTTTAGTTTTCGAAATACCATGTTTTACTGCATTTTCGATGAGTGTATTCAACGACATTGAAATGATTAATATATCATCAATGTTTTCCTGAATATTAAATTCATATCGAAGACGATTGTCAAAACGTACCTTTTCAAGGGCTAGATAATCCTGAGCTAGTTTTACTTCTTCGCTAAGCATAGCTTTTTGCTGGTCGCCGAGATTGAGCGAAAGGCGTAATAGGTCTGAAAGCTGCATGATAGCATCACGAGCTTGACGGCTGTCGCTTATGGTGAGGGCTTTGATACTGTTTAGGGCATTAAACAAGAAATGAGGATTGAGTTGTTTTTTAAGATTTTCAAGTTCAACGACTTTTAACATTTTCTCAGCGGCTAGTATTCTTTGTCTACGACTTTCGTGCACTTGCACAAATCGGTAGAGATGGTAAAACAAAAACCATGGAATTACGAGCCAAATATTATCAAAAACAAAAAAGAAGCTATCCATCTCATCGATTTCTCCATGCAGGTATCGACTACGATTGTAGAAAAAGAAGTCAGTTAAGGCAAAACAAGTGCCAATTGTAAAACTTCCAAGCAACGGAAATACGATAAATTGTTTTGAAGTAAAATTTTCGGGGTCATAACTTTCATGAATATAGTTGTAAAGATGGCTAATTCCCATCCCCAAAATCATATAGGTACAAACGTAATATAATCTGTACAAGGCGCTTTCATGGGTTAGTTCGCTATACTTCAAAGACGTAAGTGTTACGAATGACCAACTCATAATCTGTATTACCCAATAAAACGTGTTTCTCTTCATGGTTATCAATTAGCTCTGATGAGTAAATATAATTAAAAATAAACAAAGGCGGAAATTTCATTTTCTGTGTAGAATAAAGATGACAAATATTTTGGACTTAAAACAGCAGCTTTTACAAATACTGAGTAGCTTTGGTATAATTACACCAGAGGCATTTTTGGCAGGTGTTTTTGTTATATTTATCATCGCAGACTTAGTTATTACTAGGCAGTCCTCCAAGCTTATTGTCTCAAATCCTTCCTCTGTAAGTTTTACTTTTGTTGCAATAATCGTATTATTGATTAATTTGTATCAAGTCATAGACCAATTTACGTCGGTTAATGATACTTTTTTATTCGATAAAATGCTTTTTATTGATGCTAAAGCTATCTTTTTTAAGGCATTGATAAGTCTTTCAGGTATCTTGATGCTTCTGCACATTTATATCAACAAGTACCAATTTCCCAACGAGTTTTATGCTATAGCGATTGCTATGATTATTGCATTACAATTGATGACTATGTCTGTCAATTTATTGATGATTTATTTGGCAATCGAAATGGTATCTTTACTATCTTATATTTTGACAACCATCAATAAAGATAAAGTTGGTGCAGAAGGCGGTATCAAATATCTTATTTTTGGTGCTACCTCATCAGCGATTATGTTATATGGTATGTCATTACTTTATGGCATGACAGGCACACTGTCTATTACTTCGCCAGATTTTAGCAGAGGGCTTACTCAAGTAGACGAGCTGGCTACCACTGTGGCGGTGGTCATGACACTTTCAGGTTTTTTGTTTAAGCTTTCAGCAACTCCTTTTCATATTTGGACGCCAGATACCTATCAGGCTGCACCAACGCCAATTGTTGCGTTTTTCTCTGTAGCGCCAAAAGTAGCTACAATGCTTGTTGCGCTTAGATTTTATATGGCAATTCCCAACGATTTAAGACTAATTACCGGTGTTATAGCCTTGGCTACAATTACGTTTGGTAATTTTTCGGCCTTGTGGCAGAGCAACGCCAAACGATTACTGGCCTATTCTACGATTGCACACTCGGGTTTTTTGTTGGTTGGATTAGTTGCTTTGTCTGAGCTAAGTGTCAAAAGTATTGTATTTTATTTAGTTACGTATCTTTTTGCCAACTTTGCAGTGTTTTATTTAATTGATTTACTGGCGGTATATTTAGGAACAAAAAAAGATTTTGACATTGCACATATCAAAGGGCTTGGGCGTAAAAATCCAGCTTTAGGTGTGTTAGTATTAATTACATTAGTCTCGTTGGCTGGATTACCTCCAACAGCAGGATTTTTCGCTAAATTTAATATATTTTCGTCACTTTGGGAAGCTTATCAAAAGGCAGATAGTCAAAAGAATATTTTATTGTTGCTGTTTATTTTTGGCTTATTTAATACCGCTGTTTCCTTATTTTTTTACCTCAAAATACCATTTTATTTGTTTTTCAAAAACGCTGAGCAAGAATTTGATGCATCTATTTCTACAGGTCAGTATGTTTTGGCGTGTATTTTAGGTATGCCATTGTTGGGATTTTTCTTCAAAGCCGACTGGTTAATGAATTTGATTGCATTGTTGTAGAAAGTTTACTAGTTTAGTTGGTGGTAAATTTCTAGAAGCTGTAACAAATAATGCATCGGGTATGTTGAAATAACCAAAAGTGTTTTGTTTTGATCCAACTGCTTATAGGCATAACAATCTTAATCAATAATTATGACTGCTACAATATCGACTACTCCTCCAGCTCGTACCTTTCTGGGAGATAATTTTGAATTGACCAATGTAGAAAGTGTCAAGCCTTTTTATGAAAATTTGGTAGAAAGACCGATAGATACGCTCCAAGAATTTAAGAAATTTCTGAAAGATCGCTCAGAATTGGAAAGCTATCTTTCCGAAAATTTTGCTTGGCGCTACATCAAAATGACTTGTGATACTACCGATAAGGAAGTAAAAGCACATTTCGACCAGTTTGTTTCTGAGATTCAGCCAGAGCTAGCAAGCTATGATGATACGCTGAATAAAAAGACCTTAGAAAGCCCTTTTTTAGATATTTTGACTACGGAAGGCGAGGCAGCTGAAGCTTTTTATATTACATTTCGAGGAATCAAAAAAGCTACGGAAATCTTCAGAACCGAAAATATTAATCTTTTTACTGAGGTTCAAAACCTTTCAAGTGAATACCAAGGCACTGTAGGGGTAATGACTGTTGAGATAGATGGTCAGACTAAAACTTTGCAACAAGCGGGAGTTTTTCTTGAAAATGCCGATAGGGCTATTCGCGAAATGGCTTATCGCAAAATCCAAGAACGCCGTATTCAGGATCGTGATAAATTAGATGAAGTATTCAATAAACTCAAAACGGTTCGTCATCAGATTGCCTTGAATGCGGGATTCGAAAACTTCCGTGACTATTCGTTTGCTTCCTTAAAGCGCTTTGATTATTCACCAAAAGAGTGTTTTGATTTTCATGAATCTGTCGCAGAAACGATTGTTCCAATCTTGAATCAATTGGCTGAGGAACGCAAAGCAACATTAGCATTAGATTCATTGCGTCCTTGGGACAAAGGTGTAGATGTAAAAGGACGTCCAGCTTTGCATCCCTTCAATGGAGGTGAAGATTTACTCAACAAAACTATTGAGTGCTTTAATCTTCTTGATCCTTTCTTAGGCGAATGTTTGACCTTGATGAAGCAAATGGGACGTTTGGATTTGGAGTCGAGGGTAGGTAAAGCACCAGGAGGATACAATTATCCGCTTGAAGAAACGGGATTTCCGTTTATTTTCATGAATGCCTCATCACTGATGCGTGATGTGATTACCTTGCTACATGAGGGCGGACATGCTGTTCATTCGATTGTTACAAAAGATTTAGCCTTGAATACTTTCCGTAACTTTCCGTCAGAGGTAGCAGAGTTAGCCTCTATGTCGATGGAGTTGATTACGATGGATTACTGGCATGTGTATTTTGATAATGAGGAAGATTTACGTCGTGCAAAGATACAGCACTTAGAAGATATTTTGAGTACCTTACCTTGGGTAGCTACTGTAGATAAATTCCAACATTGGATTTACGAAAATCCTACCCATACTACCGTAGAACGTACACAGGCATGGCTTCGTATCTATGAACAATTTGCTGATTCGGTTACTGATTGGTCGGGTTTGGAAGCTTACAAATCAAGTATGTGGCATCGACAGTTACATATATTCGAATTACCTTTCTATTATATCGAATATGGTATTGCGCAGTTGGGAGCTATCGGCGTATGGAAAAACTACAAAGAAAATCCACAAAAGGGCTTAGAGGGCTATTTGAATGCATTGAAATTAGGATATACCAAACCGATGGCATCGGTTTATAATGCGGCAAATATTCCGTTTGATTTTTCAAAAGAGCATATTGCCTCATTGATGACATTTTTGCAAGCCGAACTAAATGCGCTGAAAAACTAAGAATTATTGACTGGTGTACAACAAAAATCCCATCGAGACTTGGTCTAGATGGGATTTTTTATGATTTGGAATCAAGGCAAACTACACTTTGATTTCAACGTCAACACCTGAAGGCAACTCTAATTTCATCAAAGCATCAACTGTTTTTGGAGATGATGAGTAGATGTCGATTAGACGCTTGTAAGTACACAATTGGAATTGCTCACGAGCTTTTTTGTTAACGTGTGGTGAACGCAAAACTGTGAATTTTTCCACTTTTGTAGGCAAAGGGATAGGGCCTGAAACAACAGCACCTGTAGCCTTAACAGCCTTCACGATTTTCTCAGCCGATTTGTCCACTAAAGTGTGGTCAAATGACTTCAATTTGATTCTGATTTTTTGATTCATCTGAATTGGTACGTTATGGTAAAACCAAAGCCGAAAGTACCATTTGCTTCGGATTTGGGACTGCAAAATTACTGATTTACAAGTTATTGAGCAAATGCTAATCTAGATATTTTTATAAAAACAAAATGGGGTATCGCTTAATGGTGTATCTATTGCTGTTCGATAAGCAAACCATTAGTTGAAATTCCAATCTTTTGTAGAATTTCCAAGAACTCATTTTGCATGGGTGCTTCAATCAATAATGGTTTATTCGTAATAGGATGGGCAATCTCCAACGATGCTGCATGAAGGAGCATGGTATTTAGTCCAAAATGCTGCTCAAACATCTTATTATGTTTGCATTCGCCATGAGTTTTGTCGCCAATAAGATAATGGCGTAATTGTGCAAAATGCCTACGTATTTGGTGCATACGACCTGTTTCGGGGTATATTTCTGCCAGCGAATACCTGGATGTTGGATAGCGACTTACTTCTATGGGTAGCTCAACTCGTTGTAAACACTTAAATCGAGTTAGTGCTTCTTGCATATCTCCATTGTCTTTGGCTAGTGGCCTATCTGTAAATCCTTCATCGGGTAAATATCCTCGCACAAGCGCCCAATACTTTTTTCGGGTAGTATGGTTCTCAAATTGTTGTTTGACCATTTTGTCAACCTCTTTATTCAAGGCAAATAATAGTACGCCACCCGTTTTACGGTCAATTCGATGACATGGACTTACCCAAACGCCCAATTGGTCTCGAAGTAGCTGTAAGGCAAATACAGTTTCTTCGGCCGCAATAGGCGAACGATGTACCAACAAATTATGAGGCTTATTGATAGCTACAAGATATTCGTCTTGATAAAGAATGGGGAGTGTCATTGACATAGGAGATAAATAAAACCGCCCCCACGACAAGTCGAGGAGGCGGTAGCTTATATACAACTAGCAAGCTAGCGTGTTATTACAAACCTTTTGCTTTTTTCACTACTTCGTCAGCAATGTTTTGCGGAACGAATTCATAGTGAGAGAAAGTCAAGTTAGCTGTAGCACGACCAGAAGACATTGTACGAAGGTCAGTTACATAACCGAACAATTCAGACAATGGAATATCTGCTTTCAAGATTACAGCACCTTGTTTTGAATCCATACCTTTCATCATACCACGACGACGGTTCATGTCACCTGTGATAGGACCAGTGTATTCATCTGGAGTAACAACTTCAACAGCCATGATAGGTTCCATCAATTTAGCACCTGCTGCTTTTGCTGCTTCTTTGTAACCCATACGAGCAGCCAATTCGAATGACAACGCATCTGAATCGACATCGTGGAATGAACCATGGAACAAACGAACACGCATTGAATCCATTGGGAAGCCTGCCAAAGCACCATTTTTCATAGCACCTTCAAAACCTTTTTGGATAGCAGGGATAAATTCTTTTGGAATCACACCACCAACGATACCGTTAATGAATTCCAAACCTTCTTTACCATCTTCTCTTGGTCCCATTTCGAATACGATATCGGCAAATTTACCTTTACCTCCTGATTGTTTTTTGTAAACTTCACGGTGTTCAGTAGTTTTTGTCAATGCCTCTTTGTATGCTACTTGAGGAGCACCTTGGTTTACTTCTACTTTGAATTCACGACGCATACGGTCGATGATGATTTCAAGGTGAAGCTCACCCATACCTTTGATGATAGTCTGACCAGTTTCTTCGTTAGATTCAACTTGCAAAGTAGGGTCTTCCTCAATCAATTTACCAATAGCTTTCGAGAAGTTATCTTGGTCAGCAGTTTTCTTAGGCTCGATAGCATAACCGATAACTGGGTCAGGGAATACCATTGATTCAAGAACGATAGGGTTTTTCTCATCCGAAAGGGTATCACCAGTTTTGATGTCTTTGAAACCTACTACCGCAGCAATATCACCAGCCTCCAAGCGCTCGATTGAGTTTTGCTTGTTTGCGTGCATTTGGAAGATACGAGAGATACGCTCTTTGTTTCCAGAACGGTTGTTCAAGATATAAGAACCAGCCTCTAATACACCAGAGTAAGCACGAACAAAACACAAACGACCTACATAAGGGTCAGTTGCAATTTTAAATGCCAACGCTGCAAACGGCTCTGAAGTAGATGGTTTACGAACGATTTCAGCATCAGTACGAGGGTCTGTACCTTTGATAGATTCTTTATCTAATGGAGAAGGAAGAATCGCCATTACATAATCCAACATTGTTTGAACACCTTTGTTTTTGAAAGATGAACCACACAACATAGGAACGATTTTCATTGAGATAGTAGCTTCACGAAGAGCAGCCAAGATTTCATCTTCAGAGATAGATTCTGGGTCTTCGAAATATTTCTCCATCAATGTCTCATCAAATTCAGCTACTGCTTCCAATAATTTCTCACGGTATTCTGTAGCTTCTTCCAACATATCATCAGGAATAGGTACTACTTCAAAAGTCATACCTTTATCATGCTCATTCCACTTGATACCACGGAAGTTTACTAAGTCAACTACACCTTCAAATTTATCTTCAGCACCGATAGGCAATTGAAGAGGTACAGCGTAGCTACCTAACATTTCTTTTACCTGACGGCAAACGTTCAAGAAGTCCGCACCCGAACGGTCCATTTTGTTAACGAAACCTAAACGTGGTACGTTATAGTTGTTAGCCAAACGCCAGTTAGTTTCTGACTGAGGCTCAACACCATCAACAGCACTGAACAAGAATACAAGACCATCCAATACACGCAATGAGCGGTTTACCTCTACTGTAAAGTCAACGTGACCTGGAGTATCAATAATGTTGATATGGTATTTCTCATCTCTATAGTTCCAGTTTACAGTAGTAGCTGCTGAAGTAATAGTAATACCACGCTCTTGCTCCTGCTCCATCCAGTCCATAGTAGCAGCACCGTCGTGTACCTCACCAATTTTGTGGCTTACACCAGCATAATACAAAATACGCTCAGTAGTGGTAGTTTTACCAGCGTCAATGTGGGCAGCGATACCAATGTTTCTTGTGTATTTTAAATCCCTTGCCATTTTAAATGTTGATTATTTAGTTTTTTTTCGTTCGTCATTAGTTGGCTAGTTCTTCTCGCAAATTTCTAATATTCAATTATTAATGAATTTGACATGACTAACCATCTTAAAATCAGGGTGCAAAATTACTGAATCTTAGCGAAATACAAAAATTATCACGATAAGTTTTCATTAATAAAGCCAACAAATGTGTTTTTGGATTAATCCAAGATTATTTCGAGCAACAAAAAACGCTTGTCGCAACTGCAACAAGCGTTTTTGTATCACCTAACCACTAAATATATTTTGTCTACAAAAAGCTACCGCTTTTGTGTTTACTGAATTCTTGCCTTAAATTTTGACCATGATAACTGTGCTTGTTCGCCCTCTGAGTTATTGGCCATAATAATAATTTCGCCCTCAATCTCATCGTCCGTTAATTTGACAATGTTTACACGACCAACCCCATTGAGCAAACCCTCGGCGTTTGGAAGTGATGCCTGATAAAAATTACTGAGGTCTCTGTATTGATCTGCATCTTTTACAATATTTCCAGTGTTTTTGTGTAAACCATTTCCCGGAATAAAAAAAGTGGATGCCTTATCTACATTATACAACTTTACATAAACAGACTCAGATGTACTATCATCGGTGGCCATTATCGTAATACTATTTCCACCTCTTTCATTGAGTTTTTTTACAACTACTTTGGATGTTTTGAAGGAATGCTCCTGATTGGCTTCAAAACTTATATTTCCTCTAAAATAACCCTGCGTACCTTGGTTGAAGTCTGCCACTCCATGACTAAATGATATTAAGCTAGCAACGAAGCAAAGTAAAACTCCTAATAGCATCATCGGGTTTCGGAAGAAACGCCTTGTTCTGATTTTCATGAACTTATATTGTTAAGTGTACTTATGTGAGTACTCTTACTGTTTGTAGTTTTTAAAAATACGTACCGTGTAAATATGCTGTTTGCAGTAGAGTTGTATTTTTTTTATCTATCAACAACAAAAGTAGAATACTAAAATTATTTTATCAATAGGAAATCGAATACTTTAGAGTTAAAGTTATTAAACGGTTGTTTTTGATATTTACCAAACAATCGTTAGAATACTGACGATTCCTTTTATGGTGACGTAGAAAGTGCTCAAAAAGTTACAGTAAAATAAGAAAATATTTTTAAATTACCTGTAAGTTATTGTTTTATAGTTGTTTAATTGTAAGCTGTAAGCTTGCGGTATTTAAGAAGTACAAGGTAGGTTAGTGAAAAATAATATAACAATTCTCTAAATATTCAATAGTGATATTAATAAACAAGCAATATTTAATACAAACTTAATATGAGTAGCTAATCAAAATAGTAGGGATTTGAGCAATCATCATTTTGAGTTAATGTAACTAAGATACTCAATCATCAGAGTTGGATTTTTCGAACTAATCTTGTTATAAAATGTGTTCAAAATTATAGAAAGATGTTTTTTCCTAATCCTTGAAAATAAGGCCAAAGCATGACCTATATTTTTTTTATAAAAACAAGATACATGCCATTGTGAAAATATCCGTAATACAACCATTATCTTTGATGTACTTTTCCTAAAAATCCTCAAGGACTAAAGGTTTGTGTATTACAGCAATTATGTCTAACAGTACCAAAAACAATCACTGAAAACCGGTGTTTGTGAGATTTTACAATTTTTTTGTGATAAAACGACAATTTTTAAAACTGTTAGGCCAAAAACTAGTTTATTAAAATGGAGTTATTTACCAAATCTCCCGTTATGGAAGCACAACGTGCGTCAAACTCAGGTGCTGAGTCTGTTGGTCTGGAGGCACGCAAAAAAATGAAGAAAATGAAGTCTTTTCAAATACCAGAACTCTACAAGAGTAGTATCATTGGAGGAATCAAAGAAATACGTCGCCAACGAGACAAGCTAAAAAAGGATTTCACGCCTACTATGCTGGATTGTGGCTCTGTACGTTTTTTGATATCAAGGCATTTTGGCTTTTGCTATGGTGTTGAAAATGCGGTAGAAATTGCCTATAAGACCATAGATGAAAACCCCAATAAACGTATTTTCTTGCTTTCGGAAATGATTCACAATCCTGATGTGAATGCCGATTTGGTAAGCCGTGGCGTTCAGTTTATTATGAATACCTCTGGTGAGCAACTCATTGATTGGAATACCCTTACAAGTGAAGATGTCGTAATTGTGCCTGCTTTTGGTACTACCCTCGAAATACAGCAAAAACTAGCTGATATTGGCATCAATGCCTATCAGTACGATACAACTTGCCCTTTTGTTGAAAAAGTTTGGAATCGTGCCTCTGCTATTGGTCAAAAAGATTACACTATTGTGGTGCATGGTAAACCTTCACATGAAGAAACTCGCGCTACTTTTTCTCATGCCAAGCAAAATGCTCCAACGGTTGTAGTAAAAGATATGAAGCAAACGGTTGAATTAGCCAAATATATCACTGGTGAAAAACCTGCCGAAGACTTTTACACAGAATTTAAAGGACAGTATTCGGAAGGTTTTGATATTTTGAAAGATTTAAAACGAATTGGTGTCGTAAATCAAACAACCATGCTGGCGTCTGATACACAGGCTATTGCTGATTATTTGAAAAACGTCATGCGTGAAAAATATCATGTAGATGGAATCGATATCACGGCTTATTTTGCTGACACACGCGACACACTTTGCTACGCTACAAACGACAATCAAAGCGCCACTTACGGGCTTTTGGAAAAAGAGGCTGATTTAGCGATTGTTGCAGGGGGATATAACTCGTCCAATACTTCTCATTTGGTGGAGTTGTGTGAACAAAAGCTCCCTACTTATTTTATCTCTTCTGCCGATAAAATTTTGTCCGAAAATCTTATTAGTCATTTTGACCTTCACACAAAAAGTGAAAAAGTCAGTGATAACTTCTTGCCAAATAAAGATATCACTACCATAATGCTCACTTGTGGAGCATCATGCCCCGATGCAGTTGTCGAGGCTATACTCTTGCGACTGTTGTCGTTTTTCCCAGATACTAAAAATGTAGAAGAGGTAATCGCTCGACTTTAATGTTGTTATTACTTTTTATCCATGCATTAGGGAAAATTATCCTTTGATACCCCAGTAGATTGCTGTAGTTTTGTGACCGAAAATATCCCAAAAGTTCTATATTCGAAAATTGAACTTTTGGGATATTTATTCATTGTAATGACTTACATACAATACTATCGATTGACTTTAATGAAGTTGTTATCGTATTTTTTAAACTGTTATATCTTAGATGAGTGCAAAATATTTTCATTTAACTGTAAAGGAGGTAATCGAAGAAACTCCAGACACCAAGACTTTCTCATTTTGGCATCCGATTCATCAGGCAGTAAGTTATAAAGCGGGCCAGTTTTTGACACTAATTCCTGAGATAGATGGCAAAAAAGTTCGCCGTAGCTATTCAATGTCTAGTTCACCCAACAAAGATGCGTCTATTGCTGTAACCATCAAGCGAGTACCTGGTGGCTTGGTGTCAAATTACCTTTGTGATCATTTGAAGGTTGGAGATGCAATCGAGATGATGGAGCCGATGGGCCATTTTGTGATTGAGCCCAATCCTACTAAGTCTCGTGTGGTTGTATTGTTTGGGGGAGGCTCAGGTATTACACCGTTGATGTCTATTGCAAAATCTGTTTTGCCAGTAGAAACCGAAACCAAGGTATATTTAGTGTATGGCTCGAGAGATGAAGAAAATATCATTTTCAAAAAGCAATTAGAAGAATTAGAAAAAACATATCAGGGGCGCTTTAGAGTATTACACGTACTAAGTCAACCTTCTTACACATGGACAGGTTATAAAACGCGCATTAATCAAGCCTCGGCAGTAACGTTTTTGAAACAAGATTTTGGACTAGATATTGCCAAGGCCGAATATTACTTGTGCGGACCAGAAGGTATGATGGAGCAAGTAGAAAATGCGATTAGAATTTTTGGCGTAACCGACGCTCAAATTCATAAAGAACATTTCTTTAGTGCTCATGATTCTGCGGCCAACGAAGCTGAAGAAGAAGAAGAAGGTGGAAGCCTGAAAGAACAAATGGTCACTATCCAATACGAAGGAGAAGATTATCAAGTATTGGTAAAACCACACGAAACTATCCTCGAAGCAGCACTTCGCGAAGATATCGATTTGCCGTATTCATGCCAAGCGGGTATGTGTACAGCATGTATGGGCAAATGTTTGAGCGGAAAAGTTAAGATGGATGAAGAGGATGGTTTGACAGACAATGAAATCAAACAAGGCTATATCTTGACATGTGTGGCTCACCCAGCTTCCTCGGGAGTAGTCATTGAAATTGAATAAATTATCGAGGACAGTTATCCATTTTTTTATAGAGTGTGGATAACTGTCCTAAATAATGAGAAAAATCTACTAAAGTGATTGATATTTCAGTATTTATACTTAACTAGGAACTTATTTACATAGAGTATTGTATCGCAATTATAACTAAAGTTGGTCGCTTACCGAAAACCATTAGTAGTTTTCCAAAATAGCTTGTAGCTTTGAATTGTAATGTCAAAAACGAAAGTCTTTTAAAAACCTGTAGAAAATCTCAGATGAAACTATAAGTAAATAAAGATTTAATTTTCAATAACCATTAAGTATCAAATTCTTACTTTATCATTCGAAAATATGGCACAAAAATTCTTGGTAATCTCAGAATTTTCTACCTAATTTTGTTTACTGAAAAATAACCCATCGTTAACCCTCTATTAATCCGAATTTTATTGCGATAAATAACCGAACCACTTTAATCAGTATAATTGGTTTCAGGAGTACTATTTTTAAATAATACTCAACAAACGCAAAATAACTACCAAGTAAAGTCATGTCTGACGCAATCAAACACGAGTGTGGCATTGCACTCATCCGTCTCCGAAAAGACTATCAGTACTATATCAATAAGTACGGAACACCCCTGTATGGTATCAACAAGCTTTACCTGATGATGGAAAAGCAAGTAAATCGAGGCCAAGACGGTGCTGGTGTAGCCAATATCAAAATTGATGTACCCGCAGGGCATAGGTATATTAGTAGATACCGTTCTGTTGAGCAAAATGCCGTTGCTGATATCTTCGGAAAAATTTACAAAAAGTTTCGTAAAGGCCTAAAAGACCATAAGGACAAAGCTAGAGACGCCAAATGGCTACAAGAAAATGTGGCATTCTCTGGTGAAGTATTTTTAGGACACCTGCGCTATGGTACCCATGGTCAGAACGAGATTGAAAACTGCCACCCAATGTTGCGCCAAAGCAACTGGAGAAGTAGAAATTTGGTAGTTGCTGGTAATTTCAACATGACTAATGTAGAAGAACTTTTTACGAAGTTAATCTCCTTAGGGCAGCATCCCAAAGAAAAAGTGGATACAGTGACAGTAATGGAAAAAATTGGTCATTTCTTAGATGAAGAAAACCAACGTCAGTTTGACTTCCATAAACACAGTTACGAAAACCCAGAGTTGTCTGACGTAATAGAAGACAATATTGATTTGCAAAGAGTATTACAGCGTTCATGCCGTGATTTTGATGGTGGATATGCTATGTGTGGTGTGACAGGACATGGTTCTGCTTTTGTAGCTCGCGACCCAGCAGGTATTCGTCCCGCTTATTGGTATGCCGATGATGAAGTGGTGGTTGTAGCCTCAGAAAAACAAGCTATTAAAACTTCGTTTAACTGTAATTATGAAGATATACAGGAAGTTCAGCCGGGTCATGCTTTGATTATTGACAAACGTGGTAACTATTCTGAAAAGAAATTTATTGAGCCTCTCGAAAAGAAATCTTGTAGCTTCGAAAGAATTTATTTCTCGCGTGCTTCAGATCCAGATATTTATGCCGAACGTAAAGAGTTAGGACGTTTGGTAATCCCTCAAGTACTTCAAGAAGTAAATTACGACCTCAAAAATACGGTATTCTCCTACATTCCAAATACTGCCGAAACTGCTTTCTTGGGTATGATTGAAGGCTTAGAAGACTATCTTGCCAAAGAGCGTAAGAAGGCCATTATGGGTGGTGGCTTGGCAGAGGAAACCTTGGAGGAATTATTAACCTTCCGTCCGCGCGTCGAGAAATTGATTTCTAAAGATGTAAAACTTCGTACTTTCATTACAAACGATGCCGATCGTAACGACATGGTGTCGCACGTGTATGATACTACTTATGAGGTAATCAAGAAAGGCGTAGATAATGTAGTATTGATTGATGACTCGATTGTGAGAGGTACAACGCTAGAACGCTCAATTTTGAAGTTGTTGGATAAGTTAGGGCCTAAGAAAATTGTTATCGTTTCTTCGGCACCACAAATTCGCTATCCAGATTGCTACGGTATAGATATGTCTAGAATGAAAGACTTCGTAGCCTTTCGTGCGGCTTATGAGTTGTTACAAGAAAGACACATGGAGGAGGTTCTTGAAGATACCCTAGGGCGTTGCGTAAGTGCATTTGAGATGGGTACAGCTCATACTCAAAATTTTGTAAAAGCCATTTACGAACCATTTACTAATGAGGAGATATCTGCCAAAATTGCAGATATCGTAAAACCTTCAGACTTGAAAGCTGAATTAGCTATTGTTTATCAAACTGTAGAAAGCCTTAATAAAGCTTGTCCTTATAACTTAGGTGACTGGTATTTTACAGGCAATTTTCCAACACCAGGAGGTAACAAAGTAGTGAATAAAGCTTTTGTGAACTTTATGAAAGGTGTAGAAATCAGAGCTTACTAGTTTTTGTAAAATAAAAATATTTCCAAGAGCGGGTAAATACGTACAGTGTTTGCCCGCTCTTATTTTGTACAAGCCTCCAACTTGATTATCCTAAAACCAAACATTTGCTAACTTTGTATTGAAGATGTAAAATTCTACACGTTATGTTTTCAGACATCTTCATCATCGTTCACTATTTATATTTTGCTAAAATGGCATTGACAAAAGAACAAGTACTCAAGCAATATTTTGGGTATGATAAATTTAGACCTCTTCAGGCTGATATAATTGATTGGGTCTTGTATGGGCAAGATTGTATGGTATTGATGCCAACTGGAGGCGGAAAATCTCTATGTTTTCAAGTACCAGCCTTGATGATGCAAGGAATTACCATTGTAATATCTCCGCTTATTGCATTAATGCATGACCAAGTACAAGCCCTTCAGGCTAATGGTATTCCTTCGGCTTATATCAACTCGTCGCTCTCGGGAGCTGAGCGATCTGCCATTGAGCGACAGTGTAGAGCAGGAGAAATAAAACTACTCTATATTTCTCCCGAAAAACTTTTCTCTTCAGGTTACCTAGATTGGGTGAAATCTCTCCAGGTTAGTATGGTTGCTGTGGATGAGTCGCACTGTGTATCGGTTTGGGGACATGATTTTAGGCCTGAATACACGCAGTTGCATCAATTGAAATCTGCTTTGCCACATGTGCCGTTTATGGCCTTGACTGCTACAGCTGATAGAGTTACTAGAAAAGATGTCCTCACACAAATAGGAATTCCCGAAGCTCGTGTTTTTATAAGTTCATTCGACCGCCCCAATTTATCATTATCTGTACAACCAGGACGAAATCGCTTGAAAACGATTCAGAAGTTTATTCAGGAACGCCCTCGAAAAGCAGGCATTATCTATTGCTTAAGTCGTAAAAATACAGAACAGTTGGCCGACTCGTTACTGAAAGTAGGAATATCTGCCCGATGCTATCATGCTGGTATGAGTACCGACGAACGCGCCAAAGTGCAAGATCAGTTTCTGCGTGACGATATTCAGGTTATATGTGCAACGATTGCATTTGGAATGGGAATCGACAAGTCCAATGTTCGTTGGGTAATGCACTATTCTTTACCAGCCAATATCGAAAGTTTTTATCAAGAAATTGGTCGTGCAGGTCGCGATGGCGTCAAAGCAGATACCTTATTGTTTTATTCTTACAACGATTTAGTTGTCCGAAAGGATATGCTCGCCCAATCTGAGTTGCCTCCAGAAATGAAGGAAGTTCAATTGGCTAAATTGGATAGATTAAAGCAATATGCCGAGGCCGAAATCTGTCGAAGACGTATTCTTTTGAGTTATTTTAACGAAGAAGTAGACAAAGATTGTGGCAACTGTGATGTTTGTAAAAACCCTCCAGTTCGGTTCGATGCCTCAGTGTTAGCACAAAAAGCACTTTCAGCCATTGCTCGTACCAACGAAAAAATTGCAATGGGAATGCTGATAGATATTTTGCGGGGTTCTAATAATCGTCGTATTATCGAACATCGATATCACGAAATCAAAACATTTGGTGCAGGACGCGACTTGAAATATGAGGAGTGGGCAGATTATATTCAACAAATGCTAAATTCGGGTATTATGGATATTGCCTATGACGAGCAACACACGTTTAAATTAAACAACACGTCGTGGTCGGTATTGAAGGATGGGAAAAAAGTTCAACTGGTACGTTTTAGACCATTCGAGGAAAAGCAGGCCGAACGTGAAGCCAATGTGGTACCTAAAGAGAAAACCAAACGAGAAATCGTGCGTGATGAATTGTTTGAACGGTTGCGTTTGTTGCGTAAACAAATTGCGGATAGCTTGGATATTCCTCCATTTGTGGTCTTTTCGGATGCAACACTTTCTGATATGGCTCAAAAGAAACCTATATCTCCTGTCGAAATGCTAAATGTTTCGGGGGTTGGTGAGCAGAAGTTCCGACAATATGGCGATGCATTCTTGAAAGAGATAAGTGAATTTCTGAAAACTTTTGACAGGTCACCTGGAGAAAAAGGTGATACCGCAAAGGTAAGTTTTGTATTGTACGAACAAGGCCTCACTCTTGAGGCCATTGCCGAACAAAGGGGCTTGAGTCCGGTAACGATTGTATCTCATTTAGTAAAATTCTTTGAGGAGGGACATCCTGTTGATTTACGCAAATTTGTCACAACAATAGAATACAATACCATTGGACAAGCTATCAAGTCCTTGGGTACTAAAAAAGGAGATCCCGTAAAGCCAGTCTTTGATTTGCTTCAAGGAAAATTTGATTATCACAAAATAAAGATTGTCATGGCATTGCTCGACAAGCAAGTCAATCGATGGTCAAAAAACGATGAAAATACAAGTTATTGAATATATCAAACTACAACTTGATGAGCGTATGCAAGCATCTTGGAATGCTATGCAGGCAGCACAGGCTTCTGCCAATGAAGAAAGCAAAAGCTCGGCAGGAGATAAGTACGAAACGGCACGAGCAATGGGTCAGTTAGATCGCGATATGTATGCTCGTCAGTATGAACAAGCCCGTCAGGAAAGAGTTTTAATAGAAAGAATAGAACCTTTGCATACGCCACTGCATGTGTCCTTGGGAGCGCTTGTACACACAAGTATGGGATTTTTTTTTATTGCAGTTAGTTTAGGTTCAATCAAAGTGCAAGGCCAAACAGTGATGGTAGTGTCGTCTCAATCGCCAATTGGTGCATTGTTGATGGGGAAAGTTGTGGGCGATTCATTTGATTTTAGAGGAAAAAAGCACCAAATTCAACAAATAGCTTAGTCAATATTATCTTACCCTTCATACCAATACTTACTATGATACATCAAACAAGAAGGGATTTTCTCAAAAAATCCTCAATAGGCTTCGCAGGACTAGCTTTGTCATCAGGCGACATGTTTAAAAGTGCTGGCAAACCTTTTTACGAAATATCCCTAGCCGAATGGTCTTTACATAAAACAATCTTCGGAGGCAAATTAAGTAATCTTGATTTTCCTCAATTTGCTAAAAAGGAGTTTGGCTTAGAGATTGTTGAATACGTAAATCAATTTTTTCCAGACAAAGCCAACGATAAAACCTATCTCAAAGAATTGCGAACAAGATCTGTGGAGGAAGGAATCCGCAATCACTTAATCATGATTGATGCTGAAGGTGAATTGGGCGAAGCCAATACCCAAAAACGTAAGCAAGCCGTTGAAAATCACTATAAATGGGTGGAGGCTGCACAGTATTTAGGCTGCCAAACTATTCGAGTGAACTCTAGGGGAGAAGGAGACCCCAAGGAAGTGGCTAGGCGATGTGTAGAAAGCTTGAGAACGTTAAGTGAATTTGCAAAAGCATATCAAATTAATATCATCGTAGAAAACCACGGCGGATATTCGGCTAATGGTGAGTGGTTGGCGGGCATCATGAAAGAAGTCGGTATGAAAAATTGCGGTACCTTACCTGACTTTGGAAATTTCTGTCTGGAGTGGAGCGGAGCCGAGTGGCATAGCGAATGTAAAACACAATATGATCCCTATAAAGGCACGGCCCAAATGATGCCCTATGCCAAAGGAGTGAGTGCCAAGACTTTCAATTTTGACGCCCAAGGCAATGAGCCCAATATTGACTATGTTCGTATGATGAAGATTATCAAACAATCAGGTTTTAAAGGGATTATTGGTATCGAGTATGAGGGAGAAACCTTGACTGAAGTAGAAGGAATTAAAAAAACAATTGCTTTGTTGAGAAAGGCAACAGCACAATTATAAAAAAATCCCTTGTGTAATGACAACACGAGGGATTTTTTTTAAAGAAAAATAACTTCATTAACTAATTCAGCACCAATGGCTTGATTGATTAATTGTAAAATCTTGTTTTTGGCCATTAGTAGTTCGTTTCGCAACGAAGCAGAATCTAACTGAATATATAGTTTAGCCTCTGTGATATATACTTTTGTAGTTCTTGCTGCAATCGGAGCACCCATAATTTGTTCCCAATGTGCTGCCACATAAGTCTCGTCAAACTTTGTACGAAGCTTATAAAACTCAAGCATGTCTTCAATAGCTTCTTTCAGTGAAGAAGAGCTAGTTTTACGTTTTGCGTTTTCTCGATTATATGAATAGTATTGTGCCATATCTGTAAGGAATAATCACTCAAAGGTACGGCGAATAGCTGAAAAAAGTATTAATACAATGAACACATTATTGCTATATATTCAAGTAAAAAATAATCCACTGGAGGTAAAATATAAAAATCCTTTACACGACCTGATTTGTGAGGAGGGATGGCAAAACGAATATGAGTCTTTCGATATCGACAATCACACCGAAAATATCATTCTGAATCAGTTGAAAGGACGTATTGCTACAGTGCCCAATATTTTTGTTTTGATTGAAGCAGACAGCGATGCCAATCTAGGCGGAGTCGGTAATATAATATCAATATTGGCAGACAAATCCTCAAAAGTTAACATACGCCTCGAGGGTAGCCATCCAATTCTTGAAAAATACATGAGTGTTTTTTCTTATCAAAAGTCAGTAATAAATACTTACGAAATAGAGAAAATTGAAACAATCCTTGATAAGATTTACCCGAAATAAGATATTGTTTGAAAGTTTATATATTTTCTTGTAAAAATTAAATTCTTTAAAAAGTACATTAAAAATATTAGATAAGGCTTTAAAATATTACTATAATACAATGTTTGTGTAATAGTGACAGATTTCTTAAAAAAAACTTGATAATGGAGGTATGAGAATTAAAAGAATTTTATGTTAGTTTTGTCATTACTAGAAAACATAAAACAATCGAAATAATCTTTTGTCTTGAAACAGTTTTCTGTAGATTTATTTTAAAAAATCACCTAAAAATTGTTTTTTAACTTAAACCCAAATTACCAAACTAATGAGTACACAACAAGCAAAACCAGCTGCTCCAAAGCCAGCAGCACCAGCAAACAAAAAGTCAGGAGGTATTCCTGCGGGCGTAATCATTTTGATTCTTTTTGCTGTAGCACTTTCTCTTTACAAATTCGTAATGGGAGATCCTTCTCACTTTGAGAACAACAACCCAGACGGACACCCAATTCCAGGTGACTACTTCGGTATCGTTTACAAAGGAGGTATCATCGTACCAGTGTTGATGACATGTTTCTTGATTTCTTTGACTTTCTCTATTGAGCGTTTGCTTACAATTGGCAAAGCAAAAGGAACAGGTGACATCAACGCATTCGTTCGTAAAATCCAAGCTTCTTTGGACAAGGATGATGTTGAAGGTGCATTGAAAGAGTGTGACAAACAAAAAGGTTCAGTAGGTAACGTTACTTTGGCTGCTGTTAAGAAGTACAAGCAATTAACTACAGATGGTTCTTTGGACAAAGAACAAAAATTGGCTGCATTGAGCAAAGAAGTTGAAGAAGCTACTTCATTAGAATTGCCAATTTTGGAGAAAAACCTTACTATTATCGCTACACTAGCGTCAGTATCTACCCTAATCGGTCTATTAGGTACTGTAATCGGTATGATCAAAGCGTTCTCGGCTTTGGGTAACTCAGGTGGTTCAACTGACTCTACAGCTCTTGCAAACGGTATCTCTGAAGCCCTTGTAAACACTGCATTGGGTATCGGTACTTCAGCTGTATGTATCATCGGTTATAACTTCTTTACGTCTAAAATTGACGAATTGACTTATAGCATTGACGAAATTGGTTTGAGCGTTAACCAAAACTTCGCTTCTCACCATAGTTAATAGTTTGAAAATTGGGCAATTTGAAAATCTGAAGAGTTCACTCTTCTGAATCCCAAGATTGTTTTCAAATGTAAGTTTTCTCAAATTTTCAAATTAATAACATTATGCCAAAGGTAAAAGCAAAAAGACAGAGTGTGTCTTTGGACATGACAGCGATGTGTGATGTGGCATTCTTGTTACTCACCTTCTTCATGTTGACGGCCAAGTTCCGTCCTGAAGAAGCTGTTTCCATTACGCCTCCTACGTCGATCTCAGAAAAGCCGCTTCCTGCTGAAAAAGGTACTATTACCATTTCAGTTGCGCCAGATGGTAAAATTTTCTTGGGTGTTGACGATAAGGAAGCACAGCAGATGATGTTGGAAAGAATGGCTAACCGTGTTGGTGTTCCGGTATCGGCTACGATGCAGAAAAACTTTATGGCTTCTGAAATTGTAGGCTACCCTGCTGGAGCAATGAAACAAGTATTGGAAGAAAAACCATCAGCATGGAAAGCTAAAGGATACTACCAAGGTATCCCTTGCGATTCGGCAAACAACGAGCTTTTCTTGTGGGTTACTTATGCTAAGCTAGCAAACCCAAGTCTACAAGTAGCTATCAAAGGTGATGGTAACTCAAATTACAAAGTTTTCAACCAGGTTGTAGGTACATTACAAGAACAAAACATCAACGTTTTCCAGTTGATCACAGGTCCTGAAAACAAACCAAGAAATTAATTAAGTTGTACTCAGTAGTTTATTAACCCTGCCCTGCATTGTGGGGTAGGGTACTCATAACCTTCGAAGCAACTAGATTGATATCCTATTAACAACATTAAAACTACTCAACGACTATGGCAGAAATAGACCAGTCCGGTGGGGGTAAGAAAGGTGGTAAAAAGCGTAGTAAGAAAGCGTCTACCAAGATTGACATGACGCCAATGGTAGACTTAGGTTTCTTGCTTATCACATTCTTCATGCTAACAACTACGTTGGCTAAGCCCGTGACAATGCAGCTTAGTATGCCTGATAAAACTGAGACAAAGGAAACATCTCCTGTAAAAGCGTCTGAAACACTTACAGTGTTGCCAGACGAAAATAAAGTTTACTACTATCAAGGTAAACCAGGTGATGCTACTACAGTCGTTCAAGTAACTGACTACTCAGATCAAGGTATCAGACAAGTATTATTTAGATTGAAAAAAGAAGTCGGACAAAACTTTACCATCGTTATCAAAGCAACTAAAAAAGCTAAGTATAAAAACATGGTGGATATGCTCGATGAGTGTGCAATTACTGATAACAAGCGTTATGCTCTTCTTGAAATCACTCCTATTGATGAGGAAATGATTAAGAAATCAGGCAAATAGGTTAGCACACCAATGAAATTAAAATAAAACTAATAAAATAGTTGTAAAACTAAATAAATAGTTTTATCTTAGTTCTGTGGTTCTGAAAACGAAAAAAGAATTTCAACAGAGTTAACAAAACGAGAAAATATGTCAAACGTAATTAGCCCAAATGCAACGCTTGACGACATAATCTTTAAAGATAAGAATAAGGAATACGGTGCTTATTTTTTGAGAAAGAATTATCAAGCTGTCGTCAAGAGGTCAGTAATGATAGGTTCTGCTCTTTTCGCTGGTGCGCTTGCTCTACCATTTATTATTAGTAGCTTGACGCCAAAAGATAACGAAAAGACAGAGGTGATTGCAGAGGTGATGAAAGTGGCTGAGCCTCCTAAAAAACAGGATACTCCACCACCACCGCCACCACCGCCACCACCACCACCGAAAGATATTCCGAAAGTAACAACTACAAAGTTCTTACCTCCGGAAATCAAACGTGATGAAGAGGTACAAAAACCTGAACCTCCACCAGAGGTAGATAACATCAAAGGTAATACTGCAACAGAAAGCGTTAAAGGTAATACCGATGATATCGCTCCTCCAGTAGATCCAGATGCAAGACCTGCTAAAGAAGAAGCTCCTGTTGAACCACCAAAACCAGTTGAAGAAGAAATCTTTACTGCGGTAGAACAACAAGCTGAATTCCCTGGTGGTATTCCTGCTTTTGCAAAATTCTTGCAGAAAAACCTTAAATACCCTGCTGCTGCTCAACGCGCAAACGTTCAAGGTAAAGTATACGTTCAGTTCGTTGTAAACACTGACGGTTCTATCCAAGGTGTTGAAGTATTGAAGTCAGTAGGTTTTGGTTGCGATGAAGAAGCTGTTCGCGTAATCAAAATGGTTCCAAAATGGAATCCTGGTAAACAGTCTGGTCGTCCAGTTCGTTCAAGATTTACAGTGCCTATCAACTTCGTATTGTCGGAGTAATATGCATTTTTATAGTCTTAAAGTATTATGAAACCTGTCAGGAAACTGACAGGTTTCATTTTTAGAGGGACTTAATTTTTTGAAAGATGCCAAAAAGAGATTCACAAAAATATTATTCGCTTTCAGTAATTATCATTGCTGGGCTTATGTCGATTGCCTATGTGGGTATAGGTGTGTTCCTGATTGTTGTGCCTGATTCAGCTTTTGCTCAGGTATTTTTCCCAAATGTAAAATGGTCTTATGCTTGGGGTGCAATTTTGATAATTTATGGACTCTATAGGGGGTGGCGAGCAATTGAAAAATATAAAGAAGATAACGAGGAGGAAGAGGAGGAAAGTCAGTATCGTTATTATGATGGTAAGAGTTGATAAGGCTTATTGTTTGCTCAGATAAGTATGCACCATTACAAAGGTTTTCTTTGTTAATGTTAGTTAATGAAATTGAATTATTTTAAGAAAATATATAGACGCATCTAGGTGCTTCGTTAATATAATAAATCTCAAAAACGATGAATAAGTATATTAAGTTAGTTTCAGCTCTTGGTGTACTCGGTGCCTTAATTACCTCATGTGGGCATGTTGGTAATCGTCCGAATGAAAATGCACCTACCGATACCCCTGCTAAAGGAGAAATTACAGTGGCAGTAGATGAGTCATTTCAAAATATATTAGATGCCGAAAAGTTCGCTTTCGAACAAAGTTACAAATACACCAAAATTAATGTAGTTTACAAGCCCGAAACTGAGGCAATAAATATGATGCTCAATGATAAGGCTCGAATGGTAGTGGTAGCTCGAGATTTGACTGAAAAAGAAAAGCAGGTTTTTACAGATGATAGAATCACTTATCGTAGCTACAAATTTGCGGGCGATGCACTTGCTTTAATCACGAATAAATCAAACAAAGACACATTGATTAGCGTAAAGGATGTTGAAGACCTGATGAAAGGTAAAAAAAATAAGTGGTCGGAGTTTGGAAAAGGCGGATCGAATCAGAATGTTGTTTTGGTCTTTGATAATGCTAATTCAAGTAACTTGACTTTCTTGATGGATAAGTTTGGTATTGGAAAAAAAGATAAAGTACCATTCTTTGCTATGAAGTCAAATAAAGAAGTCATCGAGTATGTAAAAACTCATACAAATGCTATTGGTATTATCGGTACCAATTGGATTAGTGATGGTGATGATCCGGCTTCTCTGGGTTTTATCAAAGATATTAATGTGATGTCAGTAACAGACAAGGCAAATCCTACAAAGGATGATTACTTCCAACCTTTTGGATATAACTTAGCACTAAAGAAATATCCGCTAACAAGAGTGATCAAATGTGTTTTGAAAGAATCACACATGGGTTTAGGTACGGGCTTTATCAATTACATGTGTATGGACCAGGGGCAGCTAATTGTCTTGAAAGGAGGGCTTTTACCTTTGACTAGACCAATTCAAATTCGTACAGTAAAAATTGGAGAATAAGGTCTTTGTATCAAAATGAACTATTATTCATTTGATTGACAATGAATTGCTAATGAATTTTTAAGTCCTTTTTAATAAATCTTATATTCTAGTTATAAAGAATAAAATTTTGCCTTTTTATTGGAAATTTTAATTTAATTTTGTGTTAGAACTTCAAAAAGGAACATTATAAAATTTACAAGATTATTCACTTAAGATTAGATCTTTTCCTAAATACTAAATCAAATAAAATTATTTATTAATTAATCTTAATCCCAACTAACTAATTACACAAATGAAAGTAAAGATGAAATCTCTGTTGGTGGCTGTTAGTTTACTGTTTGCAGGTGCTGCAAATGCGCAAACAGTACAGCAAGGTTTGTCGCAGTTGGATGGAGACCAGCCAAGTAAAGCGAAGGCGACTTTTGAGAGCTTGGTAGCGGCTGCTCCGACGGCAGAGAACCAATTCTATTTAGGTTATTACAATTTGCGTGTAGGCCATCTTGATGCTGCGAAAGCTGCTTTCGAAAAAGGTTTGACTATTGATGCTAAAAATCCACTCAACTCAGTGGGTTTGGCAGCTATCAAAGTTGCTAACCACAAAGTAGCTGATGCTAAAGTTGATTTTGACAAAATTATTGCTGATACAAAATCAAAGAATGCAGATGTTTTATTCCGCATCGCTGAAGCCTATGTAATGTTCTATGACGTAAACAATGGTGAAGAGGCAAACAAAGGAAATAATGACCCTGCTGAAGCTATTCGTTTGATTGATATGATTCCTGAAAAAACTAAAGTGAAGGAGTTAACAGTTGAAATGAATACCGTAAAAGGCGATGCATACCTTATCAAAAACGATGGTGGTCCTGCTGTTTCTGCTTACGAACAAGCTAACTTCAAAGAAAAAAGTGCTAAGTTATACACAAAAATTGGGGTAGTTTACCTTCGTGGTAAAAACTACCAATATACAGTGAATGCTTACCAAAGTGCTGTTGAAACTGACTCTAACTACGCTCCAATTTATAAGCGTTTTGGTGAATACTATAATATCTTCAATCGTTACAAAGACGCTTCTAAGTATTATAGAAAGTATGTTAGCAAAGCTGAAGCTAGCCCAACGATTTTGTTGAGTACTGCCAAATTGTTGTTCTTGGCAAAAGACTACACAGGTGCAATGGAATTTACTAGCCAAGCAGAGGCAGGTGGTGCAAAAGATAACGATATTTACCGTATGAAAGGTTATTCGTTCATCGAATTGAACAAATGCCAAGATGGTATCAACAACCTTGAGCAAATGGTTAAAGCTGGTGTAAAACCTTATTACTTGGATAATGTATACTTCGCAAAAGGATATCAGTGTTTGAATAACGATTCGTTGGCAGTTCACTATTATGAGCAAGCGGCTCCATTAGATACAAACAATAACCACCACTTGTCAATCTACTCGATTCGTTATAAGCAAAAGAAATATTCTCATGCTGCTGACGCTGCATTCAAGTCAATCGACTGGAAAACTAAGAAGAAGTTACAAATTACTTCAGGTGACTGGTACAACGCTGCTTTAGCATACTACTTCGCTGCGGCTTACACACCAAAAACTGACTCAGTAAATCGTGTTTCTTATGCAATGAAGGGTGATACTGCTTTTGGTAAAGCTATCGAAATCAATGCTAAATGGCCTCCGTTCTATTTGTTCCGTGCTCGTACCAACAACTATATCGACTACACAGGAGATAAGTGGTTGTCGGTTCCTTACTACGAGAAGTATTTGACAGTAATTGATGCGCTTAAAGCAGAAAACTCAACTACTTACAAAGAGAAAAAAGACGACACTTACGAAGCTCTTCGCTATTTGGCTGGTTACTACTTGACAGTATCGAAAGACACTGTAAAAGCTGAAGAAGCTATTAAGAAAGCGCTCGAAATCAAACCTGAAGATCCTGATGGTTTGAAAACAATGTTGCCAGGTGCTACACCTGCAACTCCAGCGCCTAAAAAATAATTTTAGATAAATTATTCAAAACGAAGCCCTGCCATTTGGTGGGGCTTTGTTAATTTTGAGGGATTGCATTTTGCAAATCATAAGACTCAACCGACTATTCTCATTATTATGTCATACGCATTGGTTACAGGTGCCAGTAAAGGTATCGGAAAAGAAATAGCAGCAGAACTTGCTAGTAGAAAATACAATCTTCTATTGGTGGCTCGCTCCGAAGAGTTACTTCAAAAAGTGGCTTTTGAATTAAAATCTCGTTATAAGGTAGAAGTAGACTATTTAGCCATTGATTTAGCCCAAATTGGAGTAGCTCAACAAGTATATGATTGGGTAAATTCCAAAAACTATGAAGTGTCTATTTTGGTCAATAATGCAGGCTATGGGCTGGTTGGTCCAGTAGGGCATTATTCTATCGAAAAAAATCGTGATATGATGACTTTGAATATGCTTACCCTGACAGAAATGTGTCAAACATTTTTGCCGATGCTCAAACGTCAATCAAAATCATATATCATGAACATTGCAAGCTCAACAGCCTATCAGGCCTTGCCTCACATGGCGATTTATGCAGCCACTAAGGTATTTGTTCTCAACTTTACTCGAGCACTAAAGCATGAGTTAGATGGTACAGCTGTTTCGGTAACGGCTATTAGCCCAGGCTCAACAGCCACAGACTTTAACGATAGAGCAGAAGTAGGAGAAAAAGCAATGAAAGCAGCTGAGAAAGTAATGATGACGCCAACAGAAGTAGCTCAAATCGCAGTAAAATCTATGTTTGGAGGCTCTACCGAAGTAGTAACTGGGTTCATTAATAAATTAGGGGCTTTTATGGCTTGGTTAGCGCCTAAATCTATTACCGAAAAAGTAGCAAAAGGTATTTACGAAAAATAAAAACACTATGGCAAAGCCTGAAATAAAAGACTTTTGTTTTGATGGAAATGGAAACTTCTCTATCAAAAAACTTCCTACCAAAATTCAAGATATCTATGTCGATGAAGCCGACTATTTAGCTCAATTATCTGAACTTCATAAAAAAATCGATAGACTTCAATCGCGTATGTATGCGCATGGAAGGTATGGAATGGTAATTATATTTCAGGCTTTGGATGCCGCTGGCAAGGATGGAACCATTAAGGCGGTCTTTTCAGGAATTAATCCTGCGGGTATCGTAGTACATAGTTTTAAGCGCCCATCAGCCGAAGAACTCGACCATGACTTCCTTTGGAGAAGTATGCTCAAAATGCCTCAAAGAGGACAATTGGCTATCCATAATCGTTCGTATTATGAAGAGGTATTGGTGGTAAAAGTTCATCCATCTATTTTGTTAGAGGGACAACGCTTGCCTGAAGAGCAAACCAAAGACTTGGAGAAAGTATGGGAGGAACGTTACGATTCTATTAAGCATTATGAAAAACATTTGCATCAAAATGGATTTGAAGTGGTCAAATTCTTTTTGAATGTTTCAAAAAAAGAACAAAGCAAACGCCTAATCGAACGCATTGAAGACCCTGATAAAAACTGGAAGTTTGAGGAGCAAGACGTTAAAGAAAGAGCGTTCTGGAAAGAATATCATGAGGCTTATCAGGAGTTAGTAGACCAAACCGCAACCGAGCATTCGCCGTGGTATGTGATTCCTGCTGATGATAAAAAAAATATGCGCTTGATGGTAGCGCAAGTCATTCATGACAGATTAAGCAAGCTAAAAATGGATTATCCTGCTAGTTCTCCCGAGCGACATGAGTTGTTGCAAGGCTAGCTACGATTAAAAAACAAGAAGCAGAAGATTAAAAAACATAATACTGAAGGTGCGGGATATTTCTTGCACCTTTTTTAGCTTTAAATGAAGGCATTGCAAAAGAAAATACAAACTGTTTCAGGAAGATACCGAGAGTTTGCAAAAAAAGTAGGAACTTTGCAGTATTGTCTAATCGTTTGATTATTGGCTCATATTGAGTCAAAGTAAAAGAGCAAAATTAAATTTAAGTTTTTTGTTGAAGGCACAAGGCAACGAGTGTGTATTTTTTTGAGTAACGATAAATATGTTTTTTCCGAAGAAATAAAGGAGTATTTATGAAAGGAAAAAGACCTGTACTTGCCTATGTCCTACGGCTTACAGCCTAAAGCACTCAAGTTAAATCTGATTTTGCACGATAACTTACTAATATTTATTTTTTTTATGCGCATTAATTTCAAAGATATAATTCTTTTCGAAAACGACGACTTCATAGTTATAAATAAACCACCTTATATTTCATCTCTCGACGAGCGTCAGGCTGATAATTCACAGAGTATTTTGCGATTAGCAAAAGAATATTCTGATGATGCACAGCTGGCCCACCGCCTTGATAAAGAAACATCTGGTATTTTGGCTATTGCTAAAAACCCTGCGGCTTATCGTCATTTGTCCATGCAGTTTGAGCATCGTCAGGTGGCTAAGCGTTACCATGCAGTTGCAAATGGTATCCATGATTTGGATATGATTTCGGTATATTTGCCTATTGCACAAAAGCGTGATGGTACTCAAGTGGTGATTGACCGTCAGAAAGGTAAAGAAGCCGAGACTATTTTTAACACTATTAAAGTATATCGTAAACATACCTTAATCGAGTGTATGCCTATTACAGGTCGTATGCACCAAATTAGGATTCACTTGGCTTGTTTGAAGGCTCCAATTGTGAGTGATCCAACTTATGGGGGAGATACATTATATCTTTCAGATTTGAAAAGAGGGTTTAACCTTAAGAAAAATACAGACGAACTACCTCTGATGAAACGTGTGGCCTTGCATGCACATTCATTGACTTTTAACCTAATGGACGGCGAACGTATTACCGTTGAGGCGCCATATCCTAAAGATTTCGAGGTTTTGGTGAAACAGTTAGAGAAGTTTTCTTAATTTTGCGAGGCTAAAATTTTGGCAAGGCTCCGTAGTTCAATGGATAGAATGTGGGTTTCCGGTACCTAAGATGCAGGTTCGATTCCTGCCGGGGCTACAAATAAAAACGTAATCATTTGATATCAAAAGTATTGAGTGGTTACGTTTTTTTGTGAGTGAAGTCTGAAAAAGTGGATCTATCTTTAGTTTAGAGATTAAGTATAATCAACGTACCACTACAAAAGACGCAATCATTGCGTCTCTACAGCTGGAATAACTTTTAAAGGTCAAATTTGATAATTAAAAGTTTATACTCATAATTCATAATTAGGATTGTACTAAGGATTTTATCTTGTTCAAAAGAATTCTTATCATTGGTATTTTTTATGTAGTGGCAACTGCAAGAGTTGCCACTACATAAGTTTTGTTTAAAAGACAAAATGCTAGTTATCAAATCATTATTCAGCACTGATACCTATTTCCACTCCAAAATTACTTTTTCAATAATCGAGCAAGCATCGTCCATTTGAGTTTCGGTGATGACCAATGGTGGGGCAAAACGAATCTTATTACCATGTGTTGGTTTCGCTAATAATCCTTTTTCTTTAAATGCCATACACAAGTTCCAAGCGGTTTCGCTTTCCTCTGTATCGTTGATTTCAATCGCATTTAATAAACCTTTTCCTCTTACTTCTGTGATTATGTCTGGGCGTTGATTTTTGAGCTGTGTCATTCTTTCACGGAAAATTTGTCCCATGGCCTCTGCATTTTCGGCAAGATTCTCATCTTTTACAACTTGTAGCGCTGCCATTGTTACAGCACATGCCAATGGATTTCCACCATAAGTAGAGCCATGCTCTCCTGGCTTGATAGTGAGCATGATTTCGTCACGGCACAAAACCGCAGATACAGGATACGTTCCTCCTGAAAGGGCTTTGCCTAGAATCAATATATCTGGTTGGAAACCTTCGTGGTCGCATGCAAGGCGCTTGCCTGTGCGAGCGATTCCTGTTTGCACTTCATCAGCGATAAACAAAACATTATGCTCACGACATAATTCGTAAGCTTTTTTAAGGTATCCTTCCGCTGGGACAACAACGCCTGCTTCGCCTTGAATAGGCTCTACCATAAAGCTGGCTACATTCGGGTCTTTGAGAGCTTCAGCCAAGGCCTCTAAATCGTTGTAAGGAATGATTTCATAACCTGGCAATAGCGGACCATAATCGTTATAACTCGAAGGGTCAGTCGATGATGAGATAGCCGCAATGGTACGTCCCCAGAAGTTACCTGAAGCATAAAGCGTTTTAGCCTGATTTTGTGGAATACCTTTTACTTTGTAGGCCCATTTACGAGTCAATTTCAAAGCTGTTTCGCCACCTTCAGCACCTGAGTTCATCATCAACACTTTGTCGTAACCAAAGTATTCACACAAATATTTTTCACAAATTCCTAATTGATTATTGTAAAAAGCACGAGAGGTTAGCGTGAGTTTTTGTGCTTGCTCAATCATTGCCTGCACAATTTTTGGGTGACAGTGCCCTTGGTTTACAGCACTATAAGCCGAAAGAAAATCGAAATACGGGCGATTTTCTACATCCCAAACAAAAACACCTTGACCACGCTCTAATACTACTGGCATCGGGTGATAGTTGTGCGCACCATAATGGTCTTCAAGCGTAATGGCAAATTCAGTGGCAGTTAGTTCTTCTGAATATTTTTCTGAAATGTTCATTGTCGTAATTCTTTAAGGTAAAAAGGTAATTTGATAACAGTGTATCTGCTACCATTGCTTTAGTCTTTTTACAAATGATATTAAAATAAAGAAATGACAAAATCAGCTACCGTAAAATCACAGCATAGCCTTTTGTCTAAAGTATCAAAACTTTAGAAGGGTATTACACAGCAGAAAAAAGCCAGATAACGTAGATGAGTAGCGTAGATGATTCTAATATTCGGTGAATTTTACAGAAATGCCCATAAAGTGCACTCGTCGTGAGAGGAGGGCACATGGTCTTGTAATTGGTACGATATGTAAAATTGCTTGGCATGACTTTTACAAAAATACAATATTTTGAACATTTTGCTTAAACTACAAGTTGGAAAAATGAAGGTATAACCTAACTATTGACAGAAAAATCTATAAAAAAGGCCATGACCCAAGCAACCTATTGTTTGGGTTGTTGTTAACTTTGACACTTGAATATGAAAAATGAAGGGAAGATAAAAGCTAATCGAGGACTAGAGCCTGAAGATTATTATTATAACGAGCAGGGATTTATGGTATTTACGAAAGAATACCACCTAAAGCGGGGATATTGCTGTAAAAATGGCTGCAAACATTGTCCTTATGGTTTTAAGAGAAAGCCTATGTAAATGAAAACGATATATTCCTATTCAAAAAGAGTCACTCCTACATTTAGCAATTTAGCGCATGAGTGATTATTTCAAAAAAGGCGGTTGAAAAACTCATTTCGAGCGCAATTACTAGTTCAAGAATTAGTCTTGGACTTATTTTTTTAAACAGTTTAAATATGTGTCAACAAAGTTGAGTAACGAAGTCTAAACACCTGCATTCCCCTTACTTGTTGTGTCCAGTCATAAGATTTACGGAGTATGCTAGAAAACTGAATGTATTTTCTAACATACTCCGTAAAAATAGAGCCTATGAGAGTCAAGTTAATTTGATATTGACCACTCACTAGTCAAATTAAGTAATCGTGCAAAATAAGATTTAAAATGCCTAGGCAACAGGCACGAGGTAAAGAGTGTTAACATGCTTTTTCCAAAGCCCACCGCCGAAAGCCGATACCTGTTTACAAAAGCTCATAAATACCAGCCACACCTTGTCCACCACCAACACAAGCTGTCACCATACCATATTTTTGATTACGACGACGCATTTCATTGAATAGTTGAACTGACAAACGAGCGCCTGTAGAGCCTAGTGCGTGTCCTAATGCAATAGCACCACCATTTGGATTGAGTTTACTTGGGTCGATGTCCAAGGTACGAATTACAGCCAGCGCTTGAGCAGCAAAGGCTTCATTTAATTCAATTTGGTCAATGTCATTTAATGACAAACCAGCTTGCTTAAGGGCTTTTGGTACAGCAAATACAGGACCGATACCCATAATGCGTGGTTCGCAACCCGCTGTTGCATACGACAGCATACGAGCAATAGGCTTTAGATTTAACTCATTCACCATTTTTTCAGACATGACCATTACAAAAGCAGCGCCATCTGAAGTCTGAGATGAGTTACCTGCCGTAACCGAACCACCTGCGGCAAAAACAGGTTTGAGTTTGCCAAGTGCTTCTACACTGGTATCTGCACGAGGACCTTCGTCTTTGTTAAAGACAGATTCTTTTGTTTTCTTTTTACCTGAATTCGCATCAAAATAAGTTTCTTTGATGGTAATAGGTACAATTTCAGGGTCAAATAAACCAGCCTGTTGAGCCGCAATGGCTTTTTGATGTGAAGCATACGCAAAAGCATCTTGATCTTCACGACTGATATTATATTGATTGGCTACTTGCTCGGCAGTAAGTCCCATGCCAATGTAATAATCAGGTGTTTTTTGAGCAATATCAAAGTTGAGAGCCGTTTTATAACCCATTACTGGTACCATTGACATAGACTCTACACCACCTGCAATAATACAATCGGCCATACCTGCTGAAATTTTAGCAGCAGCAATAGCGATAGCCTCAACACCCGAGCCACAATAGCGGTTGATTGTAAACCCAGAAACTTCTTTGGGCAATGACAATAGCGCTACATAACGCCCAATTTGCATTCCTTGTTCGGCCTCTGGTACGGCATTACCTACAATTACGTCATCTACACGGACTGGGTCCAATTGTGGAAGGGTTGATAAAAGATGTTTGATTACTTCTGCTCCTAGTTCGTCAGGACGAGTGAATCTAAGTGTACCTTTTGGGGCTTTTCCTACTGCTGTACGATAGCCCGCAACGATATATGCATTCATGGTTTGATTCTGGATTTTGAATAAGAAAAATGAAATTAGGCAATAAGCTGTAGGCATTAAGCTATAAGCTAAAGAAAAAAGGCGTTTTTTATGAAATGATAAAGACCTTTTGCCTACGGCCTACGGCTTACAGCCTACAGCCGAGTACTTAAATCTAATTTTGCTCACTTACTTAAGTATGAATGCTGAATTATGACTTGTGAATTTTGAATGTAAAATTTTAATTATCAGTATTTTATATTCACAATTCACAACTCGCAATTCTACATTCATACTCCCTCTTAGTTTCTAAGCGGTTTCCCTCCGTTAAGAAGGCTTTGGATACGCTCCAAAGTCTTGCGCTCACCCGATAGTGATAGGAATGCTTCACGCTCGAGGTCGAGGAGGTATTGTTCCGTAACATTTTGTGGATAACTCAAGTCTCCTCCGCAAATAGCATAGGCCAATTTGTTGGCAATCTTGGCATCGTGCTCAGAGATATACTTACCCATCAACATTGACGTAATACCTGCTTTGAATAAGGCGATACCTGCTTTTCCTTGTACCTTGATGTCGTTACGTTGCTTCGGTTGGGTATAGCCAGCTTCTGCTAACTCGATAGCGGCTTGCTTGGCATCTGCTATCAAACGACTGCGATTGAGCACAACCTCGTCGCCACGACGGAAATAGTTCATATCAAATGCTTCATAACCCGAAGTACTTACTTTGGCTGTCGCAATGTTCATGAAGGCTGATTGCAAAATATTGAGCTCTGGGTCACCAGCTTTATAGAGGTCCGAACAGCGTAGTGCCATTTCTTTGGTACCACCACCCGCAGGAATCAACCCTACACCTACTTCTACGAGACCAATATAGGTTTCGGCGGCTGCTACCACACGGTCAGCGTGTAAGGTAATTTCGCAACCACCACCTAGTGCAAGCGTATGAGGTGCGACTACAACAGGAATCGACGAATAACGAACACGCATCATGGTCTGCTGGAATTGCGCAATCATGAGGTTTACCTCGTCAAATTCTTGTTCTACAGCATACATGAATAGCATTGCCAAATTGGCTCCTGCTGAGAAAGCTTCAGTGCTATCGTTACCAATTACCAAACCACGGAAATCTTTTTCTGCTAGATTGATTGCTTTGTGAACGCCTTCGATAACTCCTGCGCCAAACGTATTCATTTTTGAACGGAACTCTAAACCAAGGATTCCATCGCCTAAATCGTAGATATGGCTTTCGCCGTTTTTCCAAACGATACCATCTGAGAGGTTTTCAAGAATGATAAACGATTCTGTGCCTGGAATGAGTTTGTAGCTTTTGCTAGGAATGTCGTAATAAAGGCGTTTTCCACCCTCTTTTTTATAGAATGAGTTTACGCCACTTTCAATCATCTCATGAACCCATGAGGCAGGTTTCATACCTTCGGCTTTCATGAGTTCTAAGCCTTTTTGTAGACCTAAAGCGTCCCACGTTTCGAAAATGCCCATTTCCCAACCAAAACCTGCGCAAATAGCAGCATCGATACGATATAACTCATCAGCGATTTCTGGAATGCGATAGGTAACATATCTGAAACCATCCAAAATGGTTTTACGATAAAACTCTCCAGCTTTGCCTTTATCTGCTAACAATACAGCAAAACGGTCTTTTAAAGCTAGAGATTTGGTTTTTTCGAAAACATCGAATTTTACTTTTTGAGAAGGTTCATATTCAAAAGTTTGAAGGTTTAAAGCCAAAATTTCTGACTTACCACCAGCACCTTTAATTTTCTTATAAAAACCTTGACCCGTTTTGTCACCCAACCATTTGTTTTCCTGAAGCTTTTTAATCATTTCTGGTAAAACAAAAGCATCTCTTGACTCGTCATGTGTGAGGGCGGCATATAGGTTGTTTGAAACATTGATTGTAGTATCTAAACCTACCAAATCTGACAAACGGAAAGTTCCTGATTTGGGACGACCTACGACTACCGAAGTTAGCTTGTCCACTTCTTCAACTGTCAATCCCATTTCAGCCACTACCTGCATAGTTTTCATCATGCTGTAAACACCTACACGGTTGGCGATGAAAGCAGGAGTATCTTTGCACAATACGGTAGTTTTTCCTAAAAATCTATCGCCATAATGCATCAAGAAATCCACAACGCTACTATCAGTCTGCGGTGTAGGGATTACTTCCAATAGCTTCAAATAGCGAGGAGGATTAAAGAAGTGCGTACCACAGAAATGTTTTTGGAAATCTTCTGAACGACCTTCCGCCATCAAATGAATCGGAATACCCGATGTATTTGAGGTAATTAGCGTGCCTGGCTTACGAAGAGCATCTACCTTTTCGAATAGACTCTTTTTAATGGCTAAGTTTTCTACAATGACCTCAATCACCCAATCATAATTCTTGATTTCGGCGAGATTATCATCGAAGTTGCCAAGTTTGACACGGTTAGCAAATGCCGTAGAATACAGTGCGGCAGGATTAGCTTTGAGCGTATTCTGAAATGCCTCATTGACAATACGATTACGTACCGCAGGCGATTCTAAAGTAAGACCTTTAGCTTTTTCAGCATCGTTGGGTTCACGAGGAACGATGTCTAACAAGAGCACCTCGCATCCAATATTGGCAAAGTGGCAGGCAATACGGCTTCCCATGATGCCTGACCCTAATACAGCTACTTTCTTGATTGAACGGTTCATTGTAATATGTTTATGAGATTTTGATTCGATAGGTAAAGTTAAAGAAAAATAAAATTGTTATGCAAGCATACTATTTTATTTTTTTCTTTGAATTGTTATATTTTGTAAAAAAGACGCTTCTGATAAAGAGAAGGAGGATATTCTTACTTCAGTAAAATCCTGATGAATTAATGTAGCTAAGAAGGGGATTGGAAGCAGAAGCATTTAAGCATCAGCCGACTGAGAGATGAGGTGATTAAGTATAAATGCTGAATTGTGAGTTGCGAATCTCTAATGTAAGGCATTTATTATCAGTATGTTATATCTTAGTCTTGAGTTTTAGGCAGTAGGTGCAAAGCATTGGGCATTAGGCAGAAGGCAAAGAGTGTTAAAATGGTTTAATAAAACAGATATGCTTTTTCCAAATCCCATTGCCAAAAGCTCCTAGCTTGAAGCCTAAAGTACACTCTTTGCCTTGTACCTAAAACAAAAAACTTAAATCTAATTCTACACGATTACGTGGCAGGCAAAGATTAAATCAATAATATCTCAAAGGTAAAAGTTTAGGATAACCTTTTGATTATATTACAATAACTGAGATACTATTAACTAATAACGTCTCTTTACTTACTTAGGTAACTATCGTTTTATTTTATAAGAAAACCCTGAATGAACCTATCTCGTCCAAATAAATCTTTGATAATTGTGACTGAAGAAAAGCCTTTATCTATAAAAACTTGAGCTGTTTCTGGTCCTAAGTATTGATTGATTTCTACAAAAAATAAACCATTGTTTACCAAATTTAAAGAGGCATAATTGGCGATAGCTTTGTAAAAAATCAAAGGGTTATCATTTTCTACAAAAAGAGCCAAATGAGGTTCATATTCCAGTACATTAGCTTCCATTTCCTCTTTTTCTCGAAGGGTTACATAAGGAGGATTGCTTACAATAATGTCGAAAGGTTTTTCTAGCTTTTCATATTGATGGGCTAAAATATCTTTTTGACATAAATTCACACCAGCATGGTGTCGTTGATTGTTTTGGTTGGCTATCTTGAGCGCTTCTTCCGAAATATCATAAGCTGTTACTGAAGCATTTTTTAATTCGCTGGCTATCGTAATAGCAATGCATCCAGTACCTGTGCCAATATCAAGGATAGCGGCAGGGTGGTTCAGACACTTAGCAAAAGATACAATTGGCTCAATGAGCTCCTCGGTTTCGGGACGAGGT
Source organism: Flectobacillus sp. (assembly GCF_049240685.1). Taxonomy (NCBI): domain Bacteria; kingdom Pseudomonadati; phylum Bacteroidota; class Cytophagia; order Cytophagales; family Flectobacillaceae; genus Flectobacillus; species Flectobacillus sp. The sequence goes on along the minus strand of NZ_JBMLSD010000349.1, from coordinate 14,260 downwards.
ATAAGGGTAGAAGGACTCACGTGGAAGTGCCTACCATAAAAATCTCCTAGCCCCAGTACATACTGTATGGGCTCATAAGCCTTTAGACGATTAACTATTGACCTAAAATCTGTCTGGATGTCGATAGGTTTGTCGATAAGAATATCAGTTTTTGAAAGTCCAAGCAATGAATCTAGTAAGAGATAGACTATGCTTTTTGCTTCATTTTCTGAATAAACAGCCGTAATTTCGGCCACTAATTCTGCATATACTTGCTTGGAAGATTGAATCATGGGAAATAGAGTATTTTTAGCTAGGAAGTACAGGGCTTTAGCTTTGTGTAAATGTAAAAATATGCTGAAAAGATATCGCTAATAAACTATTTCAGAAAAATAGCCTTTGACCAAAATAAAGTTGCTAAGGGATGTACTTATTTTGAAATGCCATTCCTTTTTACAGATGAATATACAAAATTACGGAAATGTCGATGAATAATCATGTTTTGAGCGATGCTCGTATAGAAGCCTATATGCAGCGTGCACTTGATTTGGCTCGATTGGGTGCTGGTGCTGTTGCTCCAAATCCAATGGTAGGCTGTGTCATTGTACACCAAGGGAAAATTATTGGCGAAGGCTGGCATCAACGCTATGGGCATTGGCATGCCGAAGTAAATGCGGTAGCAGATGTAAAAGACCAAAGCCTATTGCCCGAATCAGAGGTTTTTGTGACGCTAGAACCTTGTTCGCATTTTGGTAAAACACCTCCTTGTGCCGATTTGTTGGTGAAGCACAACGTTCGTCGTGTTTATATTTGTAACGATGATCCCAATCCTTTAGTAGCAGGCAAAGGTATCCAAAAACTGAGGGAGGCAGGAATTGAAGTGGTGTCGGGTATTTTGGAAAAGAAAGGGCGTGTTTTGAATAGACGTTTTTTTACTTTTTTTGAAAAAAAACGACCCTATATTATTCTCAAATGGGCAGAGTCGGTGGATGGTAAGATAGCCTTGCCAAACTACCAGACTATACAAATATCTAACGCCTTATCCAGACGTTGGACACACCGATTGCGCTCGGAGGAGGATGCCATTATGGTGGGCACACGAACAGCGCAATACGATAATCCTTCGCTGAGTACACGTTTTTGGACTGGTAAAAATCCAATAAGAGTGTTGATTGATAAACATTTACAAGTAGCGGAGGATTCGGCTATTTATGCAGGAACAACGCCTACAATTTGCTTTAATTCCATCAAATCTGAACAGAAAGGGCATATTTCCTATGTCCAAATGAATTCGGAAAATTCTTGGCTTCCGATGATTTTAGATGATTTGTACCAACGAAAAATCCAATCGGTGATAGTTGAAGGTGGTAGAGCCTTATTACAGTCTTGTATTGATGCTCATTTGTGGGACGAAGCGTATCGCTGGATAAGTCCGCAAGCAATAGGAGAGGGCATCGCAGCACCAATACTAACAAAAGGTTTGGTTGATAGAAAAGAAATAGGAGATAATAGTTTGTGGAGGTATTCGATTGAACAATAAAATTGGTTTCGGATGTGGGATTTTTGATTTCGGATTGAATAGAATAAAAGTTTAAATCCAAAATCAAAAATTCCCAATCCAAAATCCTATCTAGCTGTTCCAGATTTCCCATGCTTTTTCGGCTTGTCCATGTAGCATTTCTAGCCCAAAATGAACACCACGCACGCCAGCTTCAGTGCCTTTTTTCAAAAATAGCGTTTCGAGTGGGTTATATACGATGTCATACAATAAATGCTTTTCACTTAATAATTCGTAAGGAATAGCGGGACAATTCTCTACTTTTGGATACATCCCAAGTGGAGTAGTATTCACAATGAACAAGTGCTCAGACATTATTTCTGGCTTTAGTTCTTCGTAGGTGATGGTGTCACTTTCTTTGGTACGAGAAACCAATTGCACTTCCAAACCCAAATCTTCTAAGGCTACGATAATGGCTTTGGCAGCACCACCTTTTCCAAGTACTAGCGCTTTTTTTGGAGCGATTTCATTGAAGGCATCCCATTTTTCGAGCGTCCATCTAAAGCCCCAGTAGTCGGTATTAAAGCCTTTTGTTTTGCCATTTTCCAAAAACTTAATGGTATTCACAGCACCAATTTTGCTTGCGGCTGGGTCGATTTCGTCGAGATATGCCATCACATTTTGTTTGTGAGGAATGGTCACATTCAAGCCTTTCAGCTCACCTGCATGTGATTGAAGCAAAGCTGGGAAGTCTTCAATATTTTCGAGCTCAAATTTCTCATACGTATGGGTCTGAGAAAGACCAATTTTTTCGAATTTCTCTGTAAAATATCCTTTCGAGAACGAATGCCCCAAAGGAAAACCAATAAGAGCAAATAAATTTTTCATAGCGTAAAAATAAACAAAGAGGCAATCGTTACGAAAACTTTTGCCTCTTTGATGAAATAATACTTTATGTGATAAGAAGAAAATCCATGAACCCTCTTCTATAAGTTACTTTTGACTAAACTGATTTTTTACAAAACCAATAATCATTGGCAATACCGAAATACCTACGATACCAAGTACAACCTTCTCAAAATTGTGTTTTACCCACTCATTGTTGCCCAAGAAGTATCCCAACAAAGTAATAGAAGTTACCCATACCACAGCGCCAATTACACAGAATGTAATGTATTTGCCATATTTCATACTACCTGCACCTGCTACAAATGGAGCAACAGTACGGACGATAGGTACAAAACGAGCCATAATAACGGTTTGACCACCATTTTTTTCGTAAAACTCCTCTGTTTTAACAATGTGCTCACGTTTTAAGAAGAGGATTTTGTCTTTTGATTTAACAAAATCACTCAAATATTTTCCTACAAAATAATTCACATTATCGCCTAAAAGCGCTGCACCAATCAACAATGGAATTACAAAGGTAATATCTATTTTGCCTCCTGTGGCAGGAGCAGCCAATACACCAATCGCAAACAATAGCGAATCGCCCGGTAACAATGGCATAACTACCAAACCAGTTTCGGCAAATACGATTAAGAACAGCAAACCATACGTAAGCGTACCGTTGTCTGTGATAAACTGCGTAAGGGCAGTTAAAGGATCTTTGAGAAGTTGTAATACAAATTGAACGATTTCCATTGTTTGGGAAGATTTACAATGTCCAAATGAGGTTTGGAGTAAATGGTGAAAGTAAATCACAAAAGTATTGAAGAGTAACCTTTGTGCGTAATGATAGTGAGAATCTTAATCAAAAAATAAAGAAGAATGATTGGGCACTAAGTAAGTTGGCCCAATCATTCTTTGGAGCATCTTAATTATTTTTTATCCAAGAAATGAGAGAAAGTATCACCTCTCAAGCCCAAACGGATAGTTTCTAAGGAAATAACTTCGTTTGGTGCGATGTTACCAACGTTTACGTTGGCACCAACCAACTTTACAAACCAAACTTGTTGTGATTTTTGGGGAGCTTCCCAAATAATTTTTTCTTCAGGAATTTCTGTCAAAATTTCTTCTACTAAACCTTGGCGAACTTCGCCCGAAGCACGGAACAAACCCACGTTGCCACCCTCACGAGCTTCACCAATTACTTTCCAAGCACCAGCTTCTAGTTCAGCTTTCATCAATTTAATCCATTTGTATGGAGGAATGATTTTGGCTTCATCTTTTGAACCTACTTCCGAAAGTACAGTTACTTGTTTGGCCAATGTATGAATATACCCACATTTTTCGTCTTGATCCATCTCCAAAGAACCATCCGAAACCTCTGCGTATTCCATGCCATACTGATCCAAAACACGACGGTATTCGTCAAATTGACCTCTTACCACAAACGCTTCAAACAAAGTACCTCCAAAATATACGGGAATACCTGCCGATTTATATAAAGCCAATTTTTCTTTTAAGTTTGGTGTCACAAATGAGGTTGCCCAACCCAACTTCACTATATCGGTATATCCAGAGCCAAGCTCCAAGAAATCTTCAACTTGTCTGAGACTAAGCCCTTTGTCCATTACCATTGTCAAACCTTTTTGACGTGGCTTTTCAGTTCTCTCAGGAATCTGGTTAAGTTGGTAATTCATATTTTTTGAAATTTCTGGGATTAAATATTTGGTTTTAAGCACAACAAAGTTGTGCTTGTTGCACTTATTCAGAATAAATAATTTGTTTGATTGATTCAATTAATGAGGTAATTCGAACGTGCAATTTTGCAAAATTAGAAATATCTTCCAAATGGCACAAACTACTATTTTACTAGATTGTCTTTAAATAATAATCACTTTTACTTAAGTGTCTGTTTATTAGGGTTTTAATTTTTTTGAAAAAATGATTTTTCATAGATTTTTGAAAAAATATTATCAAAAATTTGTTTACTAAACACTGTTTAGTAATTTTACAATGTTATAAAAAAGATTAACGGTAAAATATTAATCTTTGAAGCTTATGTATAACTTAGTGGATATTCAGAACTATCTAACCTTAAATAAGTTAGTTAGGGTGAGCTAAATTTTAATAAAGACAAAGAGGTGTAGTTGGATATACCATTTTGGAAGTTTTGATAATACTAAGTAGTAAGGCAAAGTAAAATTAATATTGTCTGCGATAGGCTTGATAGGCATTCGGCAGAAAACCTGCTAAGTTTATACTACGTGTTTTGCCAAAAGCCTATACTTGAAGGCCTAAGACTGACTGATTAAACTCTATTTGGCCCACTTACTTAAGTTGAGATACCTTTTAAAGGCTAACAAAGTAGAAATCAAGCTTTAACAATCGAATATATTCATCTACCTTTTAAAACAAAACCATTTATTATACAAACTCATGAAAAAATTATTATTTATTCTCGCAACCTTGTTAGCTTTTTCACAAATCTTAGTAGCTCAAAATCCTTCAAAAGATGCTGTTTTGGGCGAATGGCTTTCAGAGACGAAAGATGGGAAAGTGCTCATCTACAAACAAGGAGAAAAATATTATGGGAAGCTTTCGTGGATAAAGGATGCTGCCAAAAAAGATGTAAATAATCCTGATGCATCGTTGCGCAATCAACCTTTGCTGGGTTTGGTCATTTTAAAGAATTTTGAATTTACGGGTAAAGCTTGGGAAGAAGGTAATATTTATGATCCCAAGAACGGTAAAACCTATTCTTGTAATATGAAACTGAAAAAGGCTGATGAATTAGAAATTAGAGGTTTTATAGGCGTATCCCTTTTGGGAAGAACCACCGTGTGGTCGAAAGTGAAATAAGCCAGCTACCTATTGGGAATGCCTGTACACTTTGCGTAAATTTGCTGGTACATAGAAGATTGGTTTAGAAAGAAATGGGTATTTTAGAAAGAAAAGAACGCGAAAAGCTTGAGTTAAAGCAGCGAATTTTGGAAGCTGCCAAAGAAATCTTTATTAAAGAAGGCTTTGATAAGGCTTCTATTCGGGCAATTGCAGATAAAATAGAGTATAGTCCTGCCACAATTTATCTTCATTACAAAGACAAAGATGAGTTGTTTTATGCGGTACATGAATTAGGTTTTGAAAAATTATCTGAAATGACTCGTTCCATTGAAAGTATCGAAGATGGTTTTCAACAACTACGTGCGAGAGGATTGATTTATTTAAAATTTGCTTTCGAAAACCCTGAGCTTTACGATTTGATGTTTATTAAAGAAGCTCCAATGCACGCTCTCAAAAAGCAAGAGGCTGGCTGGGATTGTGGAATGGAAAATTTTATAGCACTACAGAAAAACTTGGCACTATGTATCGAACAGGGCTCTGTTTTGCCCACTGATATAGATGTATTGTCTATGTCAATTTGGTCTTATGTACACGGTTTGGTGTCATTGAACATCAGAGGACGGTTTGAGCCATTTTGTGAATTAAATCCTGCTATTCAACTTGAGAAGATGCTAGGAGAGTCGCTAGACTTTATGTTGAATCTTATAAAAAAGAAAAATGAGTAACAAACACGCATTAGAGGTTTTTAAGGAATATATTGGTACTCGTGTAGCCGAAAAGAGTATTTCGCCCGTGGCTAAGTTTCTTGACGGTGTTCTAGTAGGAGTTCATGAGCATGGTATCGAAATTGAATATCAGGTCAGAGAAGAAATGGTAAACCCTGCTCGTATTCTGCATGGTGGGATTGCCGCTACGATGTTAGACGATATTATCGGGATGACTGTTTTTATCATGGGCAATGGTGTTTTTTATAGCACTGTCAACCTTTCGGTAGATTATCTATTTAGTGCACGACTAGGTGAGACCGTTCGTGTAAAATCGAAAATTGTAAGAATGGGAAAAAAAATCGCTCATGCAGAAGGCGAAATTCGTAACCAAGATGATATTTTAATTGCAAAATGTACAACCAATTTGGTTGCAACAAGCAATACTATTAAATAGTTTTAGTTACTTTGTCTTTGAATCTTTGAAAGACCAGTAACTGACTGATTTTAAGGATTTACAAAGTGAATTAAGCAGTAAAGATTTAACAGTTTACTTGAACTGAAAAAATCTAAAAATCCCCTAGAAAGACCTGTGGGTAATAAAATATCCCACAGGTCTGACTTATGACAGCTTTTAGTATTCAGCTTTGTGCGGTCGGCTCATATTGGTGTACTATATGACTAGTGCTGATAGCCAAAACCCCTTAGCTTTAAGCCCATTCGGCATTGATTCCTCATGAATTAATGCTTTTTATTTATTCTTTTACTAAACAGTGTTTATAAAATTACAAATGTTTAATATATGAAACCTATGAAGTATTATCTTTCCTTGGTGTGCTGTTGGCTCGCTTATGGAACTATGGCACAATCTGAAGTACTCAATCAGTATGTACAAGACGGATTACAAAATAGCCAAACGCTCAAACAGCAACGTTTTCAGCTACAAAAAGCTATTTGGGCTTTGGATGAAGCCAAAAGCTTGTTCAAGCCTACAGTGAATTTTAATACGACCTTATCCTCTGCTTTGGGTGGTCGTACTATCGATATTCCTGTAGGAGATTTAGTAAACCCTGTGTATACGACGCTCAATCGTTTGACCAACTCGAATGCTTTTCCACAAATCTCAAACGTAAGCGAGCAGTTGATTCCAAAGGATTTTTATGATATGCGTTTCAAAACGTCGATGCCTTTGATTAATGCCGAACTGAAGTATAATCAAAGCATCAAGAAAGAGCTGATAGGTTTGCAACAATCCGAAATTAATGTCTATAAACGCGAATTGGTCAAGGATATAAAGATGGCTTATTTCAATTATTTGAAAGCAACCGAGGCATTAAGCATTTATGACAACGCTTTACGATTACTGCGAGAAAGCGAAAGAGTGAATCAAGCGCTGATTCAAAATGGCATGGCTAATGCGACGGTTTCTGTTCGTACCAAAAACGAAATAGCAAGTATTGAGTCCGAAGTGGAAGCAGCCAAAGGAACACAGAAAAATGCAGCTGCCTATTTCAATTTCTTGTTAAATCGTGAATTTACACAGGAAATCAAAGTTGATACAAGTTTTAAGAATATTGTAATTTCTGCTAAAATAGACCTAGCTCACCGTGAAGAAATCGACAAGCTTGAAACTAATTTGAGTATCAATAAGCAAATCTTAAAACTTAGCCAATCTTACAATCAGCCCAAAATAGGAGCATCTCTTGATTTAGGTTCGCAGGGACGTTTTGCCCAAATTGCCTCAGCTGACAAGAATTTTATTTCTCCTAATGCCTTTTTCTTAGTGGGTGTGTCTATCGATTTGCCAGTTTATTCTGCAGGTCGCAATCAGCTCAAAGTTAAACAAGCCGAAATGGATGTTGCCGCGGCAGATACGCAGTTGCAGCAAGTCAAAAATCAACTTGATTTACAAAATACCTTAGCACAAAATGCTTTGGCTGCCGCCAAAGAAATCCATCAATCCAAGGCTAATCAGGTAAGTTCAGCTCAACGTTATTATCGCGATATGATGCGCCGTTATAAAGAAGGCAATCTTAGTTTTATAGAACTACTGGATGCTCAAACACAATTGACTCGCACTCAACTACAGCAAGTAATTGCCCAATACGATGTCTGGCTCAAATGGGTAGACCTCGAACGCAGTGCTGCCGCCTATGACTTGAAATAAAAAGACATAGCAATCGAAGCATAAATAAAAACCTAAAAATCTCTTTAGCCTTGGGCTAATTAAAATCCTCTTGAAAAATGTTGACTTCCCTAAAAAATAGCCTCCTTCTAGGTCTAATCATCACAACTGTATTTGCCTGTGGCAAAAAGAAAACCGACCGTAAAACCTTGGCCGACAATGAAACAGTGGCCGTTAAACTAGCAGATGTTTCAAATGCCAATTCAACAGAGCCTATCAAGGCTTCAGGCCTGATAAGCTCTTTGCACGAAGCTCGTCTTTCATTTAAAACAGGCGGAATTATCGAAAAAATCTTCGTAAAAGAAGGGCAAAATATTGCCAAAGGTCAATTATTAGCAACGCTTAATTTAACTGAAATCAATGCACAGGTTTTACAAGCACAAGAAAATGTAAGTAAAATCGAAAGAGATTTAAAGCGTGTCAATGCGCTGTATCGCGATTCGGTTGCCACACTCGAACAAGTCCAAAATCTTACGACCTCATTGAGTGTTGCTAAACAAAGCTTACAAATAGCTCAATACAATCAAGGGTATTCCAAAATTTATGCCCCTACTAGTGGTGTAGTGGTAAAGAAAATGATGAATGAGGGTGAGCTTGCTTCGCCAGGAAGCCCCGTATTTTTTGTAAACGCCGCTGGCGCTAACGACTGGGTGGTAAAAGTGGGTATTGCCGACAAAGATTGGACTCGCCTCAAAATCGGCGATAAAGCCGAAGTAAGTCTCGATGCATTTCCTGATACTAAATTTTTGGCAACTGTCACCACGCTTTCGCAAGGTGCCGACCAAGCCTCAGGTCTCTATCAAGCAGAATTAAAAATTAGTACTCAAGGTAAAAAAATGGCGACTGGCTTATTTGCCAAGGCTCTTATTTTTCCCTCAATTCGTCATCAGTATGCCTCAGTACCTGTAGATGCGATAATTGAAGGAAATGGCGATCAAGCTTTTGTATATGTGCTCGAAAACGGTAAGGCCAAAAGAATCTCTCTTTCTATTGCCTATGTCAATAATCAACAAGCATTTATTCGTGATGGTTTGGCGGGTGTGAGTCAAGTCGTAACGGATGGTTCGGCTTATTTGGTAGAGGGCACAAAGGTAAAAGTGATGAAATAAGCTTTTACAATAAATCAATTTTATTTAGACCTAAACGCGCATAACGTCACTGTAAAGCGACTAATGCCGACAACTCATCATATATGAAAATCGCAGAATTTTCCGTAAAAAATTACCAGTTTACCTTGGTGGTATTTCTGGCGGTGCTCTCTATTGGTTTATTTTCCTTGTTGAATATGCCACGAGGCGAAGACCCAGAGTTTGAATCTCCCCAATTTGGAGTTACCATTATATATCCCGGAGCTACTCCCAACGACATGGAAGAGCTAGTAGTTGACCCTTTTGAAAAAAGAATTAATGAGCTAGACAACATTCAGCGCATAAGTACGGTCATATTGGATGGAGCCGCTGTATTTCAAATAGAATATGATTTTGAACAAGATCCCGAAGAAAAATATCAGGAAATCGTTCGTGAAGTAAATGCTATCAGAAAAGACCTACCAGCCGAAATTCTGGACATTCGAGTACAAAAGTTTAGACCAACCGATGTAAATATTTATCAGTTTGCACTCGTAAGCGAAAATTTACCTTATTCCAAATTAAAAGAATATGCAGATGATTTGGAAAAACAATTAGAAAAGGTAAAACCTCTGACTAATATCAAATCTTGGGGTTTTCCTGCTCGAAAGGTAGCTGTAGAGTTGAATTTAGAGAAAATGGCGCATGACCGTATTCCTGTTAATCAAGTTTTGGGTGCTATTCAGTCCGAAAATGTCAATATCCCTGGTGGTAGTATCAATGTTTCGAGTAAAAAACTAAATGTAAAAACCTCAGGTGCCTACAATGACCTCAACGAAATCCAGAATACGATTGTATACACGAATGGAACCAAGATTGTTTATCTTAAGGATATTGCTCAGGTAAAATTTGCTTATGAAGACGAAACTCATATCACAAGTCTGAATGGTCACCGTTGTGTTTTTGTAACAGCATGCCAAAAGCAAGGACAGAATATTATTGCGATTCGTAAGATAGTTGAGCCAATAGTTGAAAAATACAAAGCTCAACTTCCTCCAAGTGTCGATGTCGTAAAAGTATTTGACCAAGCAGAATCTGTAGATAAACGTTTGACTCGTTTTGCTAAAGATTTCGGAATAGCGATTTTGCTAGTATTAATCACACTATTGCCCTTGGGCACGCGTGCAAGTATTGTCGTAATGATTTCGATTCCTCTTTCATTGGCTATTGGTCTAACATTGCTCAATGTTTTTGGATATACCATCAATCAATTGTCAATTGTAGGGATGATAGTTGCTTTGGGGATTTTGGTCGACGACTCTATTGTGGTTGTTGAAAACATTGAACGCTTTATGCGTATGGGTATCAAACGCAAACAAGCGGCTATCGATGCTACCAAACAAATAGGCTTGGCGGTTGTAGGATGTACCGTATTGTTATGCTTTGCCTTTTTGCCAATTGCCAACTTGCCAGAAGCTGCAGGTGAATTTATTCGAAGTTTACCCATGGCAGTAATCTTTACGGTACTGGCTTCGATGATTGTGTCTTTGACGATTGTGCCGTTTTTGTCATCTGTTTTATTAACAGAAAATCATAATCCAGAAGGAAATATGGTTTTGAGAGGAATGAAAAAAATCATTTCTGCTACTTATGGTCGATTAATGGATTGGTGTCTTAAACATCCCAAAACAACCTTAGCAGGAGCATTAGGCGTATTTGTAGGGGTGATGATGATGGCTAAATTGTTCTTAGGTTTTTCACTTTTCCCAACCTCCGAAAAACCGATGTTTTTAGTAAATATCGAAACGCCAGTCGGAACAAATATGGCTGCTACGACCAAAGTTGTGAAGTATGTAGAAGAAAAATTAAAGAAAGTACCTGAGATTAAAAACTTTGCCTCAAACGTAGGGCGTGTCAATCCTCGTATTTATTACAATACCGTAGAAAGAGGTCAATCCGAAAACCGAGCGCAAATTTTTGTCTTGCTCGAAGATATGGAGACTTCTGAGAAAAAAGCGTTAATCGACGAATTACGTGCTAATATGGGCTTGTTTCCAAATGCCAAAATTGAGGTAAAAGATTTTGAACAAGGACCACCATTAGAAGCCCCCATTGCTTACAGAATCTTTGGTGAAAATTTGGATACGCTAAGAAATGTAGCTTTTAAAATCGAGAAAATATTAGCTAATCACCCAGGAGCCATTTATGTAAACAATCCACTGAAAGTTCAACCAACGGATATACGTGTGGTGGTTAATAAAGAAAAAGCTGGATTGATGGCTGTAAGCTCTGCCGAAATCGACCGAGTAGTACGTTTAGGAATAGCAGGTTTAAATGTAGGTACTTACCGTGAAGATGGACAAAAAGACGGTTATAATATCAATATCTCGATTCCAAGAACAGGAGTACAACAAGATTTGGATGTATTTAATCGTTTGTATGTCAACAATGCTTTAGGTACAGCAATTCCGCTTAAACAATTGGTAGATATTAAGTTAGAGACATCACAAAATCAAATTTTGCACTTTGACAAAGAACGATATGTGACAGTTTCAACCTTTTTGAAATCGGGCTATAATACAGCGCAAGTCAACCAAGAATTGATAAAGCAATTAAATGCCTTTAAGTTTCCCAAAGGGTTTTCGTACCGAGTAGCAGGAGAGGCCGAAAATGCAGAAAAATCTTTTGGAGGCATAGGGGTGATAGTATTGATAACTGTCTTCGGAATGATAGCTATCCTAATATTGGAGTTCCGCAATTTCAAATCTACTCTGATTGTATTGTCGGTAATTCCATTGGGTATAGTTGGAGCTATCTTGATGCTATTACTTTGGGGCGAAACCTTATCATTTACGGCGGTTATCGGTTTTATCGCACTCGTAGGAATCGAGGTCAAAAACTCCTTATTGTTGGTAGATTTTACCAATCAACTTCGAGAAGAAGGCTTTGGACTTGAGGAGGCGATTCGAGAAGCAGGCGAAGTGCGTTTTGTGCCAATCGTACTGACTTCGTTAACAGCCATAGGAGGCTTAGTACCATTGGTAGTTGAGTATTCAGAATTGTACTCACCCTTAGCGCTAGTTTTGATTGGCGGTATTATTAGTTCAACATTGCTAGCTCGCTTGGTCACCCCAGTAATGTACAAGCTACTACCTCCTACTATAAGTCCCGTAAAGGAAGCTACCAAGCACTAAATAATCACTCGTAAGAATAGCATAATTGTTTTTAATATTTTTTAAAAAAGAATGAGATAAATCTCAAAATAGTTCAAGAATACTCTGTAAGCATAATATTTGAATGGTTTTACTGATTTTTCTCATTTTTTCTAAAAAAAACTTAAAATAAAGGCACTATTTTTCAATTATACTCGTTATTCTTGCATAACAATCGTCAAAATATATATAAATTTAGAAACCGATGAGATTCAGCACAGAAACATTAACAAAGTTTTTATCTCGGAATTTTTATATTAGTCCGAGATTGATCGCTCCTCAAAAACGCTTTTATGCCGACTTGGGAATGAACTCATTAGAGTTCTTGGAAGTAGTAGCTTATTTAGAAAATACGTATGGTATTACATTACCAGATCAAGAGATAGATAGAGTGCAGACTGTAGAAGAATTGGCTTCTTTGATGGAAGCTAATTTAGTAGCTGTACGTGCGTAAAGGCAACGATTTTTGGTATAGTAAAGGTTCAAACGCATTAGTTTGAGCCTTTTTTTATGCCTTTTTGAGTAAATATCCCTCTGCTTTTACCTTATCTTTGTATCGTAACCAAAAAACAATTATTAAGTATGTCTAGACAAAATATCTTGACGGGCTCACCGTGGGAAGACAAAATGGGCTATTGCCGTGCCGTAAGAATCGGAAATATCGTAGAAGTATCTGGTACTGTAGCTATTGTAGATGGCGAAAAAGTAAAAGCTGACGATGCATACGCTCAAACATTGAATATCTTAGAACGTATCGCAAAAGTATTAGAGGAAGCAGGGGTTTCAACAAAAGATGTAGTGAGAACTCGTATTTTCACAACCGATATTACTAAGTTTGATGATATTGCTCGTGCTCACGGTGCTTATTTCGGCGAAATCAAACCAACAACAGGGATCTATGAGATTTCTAAATTAGTATCTCCAGAATACTTAGTAGAGATTGAATTTACAGCCATTGCTCAATAAAATATATTGGAGTAAAAGGAGGTAAAGGAACTATCCAATATACCCCAAAAAGAAAAAGTCAGTGAATTTGTTCACTGGCTTTTTTTTATGGACTAGCTCCACCATAAAGGCTAAAATCTTAAAAATCGAAAAGCCTCGCTAGGAATGCTAGCAAGGCTTTTTGTTGATTGATATAGGTAAAACGCCAGAAGAACCTAAATAGTTTACGTATTGAAAAATAGTTAAATTATTTTTCATATTTATTTTATTTTTTTCAAATTGCTGAAAATTATATCTAAATAGACTCTCTAACGACTTGTGATGTGGATAGCAAATACGAGAAAACGGAGATAAAGATTCCAAGTTTATCTCAAATAACAGATTAACAAGTAACCCATAAGGTTTCAAGATGAAACAACAAACTATCTACGAAGTAGCCGTAATCTCGATTGGTTCGCTTAATACTATTCGAACCAAAGAGCCTGTATTGAATTATTTTTCTAATCTTCAAAAATGCCTTGACCATTTGTTGGGTGCTTTGGCGGTGCATGGCTGGGAAAGTAAAATGAATTACACGGCTGTGTATCGAAACCTAAAAGCAAAGGGGAAATATGTGGCAGAATTTAGTTTTGCAGGGAATAAAATTTTCAAAATTGTAATTACCTCACGAACAATCAATCCTTCGATAAGTACTTTGGGAATAGAGGATAAGCCTGATAGTAAGAAGTAAAAAACGGTGTTGAAATGTTCAAATTAATCCAAAATAAAAAAGCCTTGCTATGTTAATAGCAAGGCTTTTTTGTGATGCTTAATATAAAAACGTCTATTGAGGTCAAATAGTTTGCATTTTGAAAAATAGTTAAATTATTTTTCAAAAAAATATAGAATTTATTTTCGGAGCTGAATTTTCTTAAAATTTAGCTAAAAACAATGTCTGGGCA